>NZ_PNDJ01000075.1:0-42802 GCF_005887255.1 Pseudoalteromonas sp. S1609
CAGAACCCGAAGGGCAGCGCCTGTTTGGCATTGATGCTACGTTACCGCCTATTTATGGGGAATAACCACACTACATAGGCGCTGCCTTGCATAAATACCAAACAGACTGCTGCAAATTCAACCTTGAAAGGTCAACAGACCCTAGTTATAGCAAGGACGTTTAAAAATGACTTAATGCAATATTACAATCAGTTTAAGTGACCTTGGGAGTGTTAGTGTTTAAAAACGCTTTAATGCAGTCTATTTCTGCCTGTTTGACCGTTTCGCCTATTTCGGGGCCCTTTTTGCCGCTTTTAAGCGCGTCTTGCACTATCTGTTTTTTATCCATTTTTTGTAGTTCATTGTGAATAGCACGTAATTTAGCGGCTTGTAGATAGGGCTTATCCACCAGCGTTTCGCCTCTTCCTTGTGCATCACACTGGCACGCTTGAGTAAAAGCAATAAAACGCTCTGGATGCACTAGCGCATTTAAATTAGTGACGATTAATTTATGAATAGTTTGCGGTCTTAACTGTTCAAGCGTGTGGCAAAGTGTATGGTTATCACTGGTAAGCACGCCTATATCACGAAAGCGATTAGGCACTTTTAAACGTTCACAAAAGGCCTCAACTACAGCAACCCCTTCACGTTCATGGCCGCGTAAATTACCGCGTTTTTTATAGCTTAGTGCTTTACCAAAATCATGAGTTAAAGCGGCAAAACGCGTTTCTAGGTTAAAGCCTAAATCGGCTGCTCGTCTAAGCACTAGCATAGTATGGACAAACACATCGCCCTCGGGATGATGATTTGCAGGCTGCGGGGTGTTTTTCATCTGCTCTATTTCAGGAAAAATACCTAATTCATCTAATGCTTGAAAATAAAGTTCAGGGTGTTTTTCGCCAAGCGCTTTTTCTGTTTCAAGCCAGACTCGCTCTGGTACTAGATGTTCCAACTCGCCTTTATTTTTAAGCTCATGCATTAATTCAATAGTACTTGGATGAATAGACCAGTCACTACCATAACGCGCTAAAAAGCGAGCAATACGCAATACCCGAACAGGGTCTTCTACAAATGCGTGTGTGGTGTGACGCAGTATTTTATTTTTTAAATCATCTTGACCATTAAAAGGGTCAATAATAGTGCCGTTTTCGTCTAGTGCCATAGAGTTAATGGTTAAATCTCGGCGTGCTAAATCTTCTTCAAGAGTTACGTTTGGGCTGGCATCCACCACAAAGCCGGTATAACCTTTACCACTTTTACGCTCAGTGCGCCCTAGTGCATATTCGTCTTTAGTGTTTGGGTGTAAGTAAACTGGAAAATCGCTGCCAATGGGTAAAAATCCGAGCGCTTCCATTGTCTCTGGCGTTTCACCAATAACAACATAGTCATTATCTTTTGATTGTATGTTTAGCAGTTTATCTCGCACTGCTCCACCCACTAGGTAAACTTGCTTTAAACTCTGTTGCACTTTATTCCCAACCACTACTTTTAAGCTTTTCTTTGATGTTAATCATACCTAATAGTCATTAAAAAATCTGTGTTGTTTGCCAAGCTTTATTAAGCTCATTACAATAGCGCATTATTTTTTAATACCTAACAGCGAATGAAAAACCACTCAGCAAAAAAAGAACTTATGTTACTGCCCATCCTTTTGGTGGTTATTATTATGTGTGTTGCAGGGCATTTCTTGCTGCAGGCTAATTTTCAAGACAGCCATTTGGTTGAGTATTTGTTAGCTGCAATCCCATTTGCTATGTTTGGCTTAGTAATAGTAGCCTTTAAAATGGCAGCCAAAAGTGAACAACAAGAAAATGATGAGTAAATAAGTTACTGATAGTTTTTTTCTGCTTTAGTGACTTTGTATAAATAGCGTCTTGATTCCGCACGTGAGTGCTTAGTGGTGAGAATATTATAAAACTGGCTTGCAGTAAGCTGATTTATTTGTGAAAACGCCACACTTCTATTTTTATTAAATATGCGCAGTACATTACCCGCCCCGCCGTTATAAGACGAGATCATGGCAAAGTGCTTACTTTTGTCGGTACTAATTTTGTTTAAGTAGTTATTTTTTAAAATACTTAAATAGGCGCTGCCAATATCAATGTTATGTTTTGGATTAAACAATACTGCTTTGGTTGGTTGCCCGGATACTTTTTTTATTTTTTGGTATACATCGCGCCCTGCGGTAGCCGGGATCACTTGCATTAATCCATAGGCATTGGATGAACTCACCGCATGTGGATTAAAGCTACTTTCGGTTTCAATAATGGCATAAATAAGTGCTGCCGATATTTGATATTTTTTTGCAGCCGCAAGCACATAATCACTGTATTTTTGTTTTCTTAAATGGGCATTTTGCTCGACTAAATCAAAACTAACCGACGAAATAACGTGCCCATATTGACGTTGCTTTTTTAAGTTATTATTTACTAAATAACGCGCAAATCGATTAGCACGCCAGCTATATTTTATGGGTAACTTATCTTGATCGAGCACTTGTTGGTATAAAAACGGCTCGCCTTCTAAAATGGGCGCTTCGCTGGTAAAAATATCGGTTTTATCGGGATCGCTAGAAGTCAGTAAGGTCATCACAATGGCCTGCTGTAACAAGCTTATTGTATTTTTTAACGCGATAGTTTCTACTTTTACAGTGCCTTGCTCAAAATCAATAATGGCACGAGCTTGGTAATCATTACTGTATTTTACGTATTTTTTGGCACTAGGTTGCTGAGTGTTTTGTTTACCCCACTTGCGCCCAACAACGCTTTCTAATGCGGCTAAAAGCTGTTTTACGCTACCAACCTGTGCCTTAATAGAACGGTGTGTTTTTTGTGCTTGCTTGTGAATTGCAACCACGTCGGTAGGATCGTTTTTTACTTGCTTTACCAGTTTATTTAAATCAACAACGGGCGGTAAACCTGACAGTGATTTACAGCCACTTAAGCCAACTAGCAAAAGTATAAACGCATACTTTTTCACACAACATCCTAATAAACTTAATAAATCCTCATTTATTATAATACATGATAACCAAACCAGTCAGGTTTAATTGTTTGTGCTTGACCACTTGGGGTTAGTTTAATATTCAGCTGGCTATCGAGTAAATCTATAGCAAAGCAATCATCAACGTCATGTAAATCATCTTTATGTAGATGGCTAAGCCCTGCGAGTAAATCGTTTTTAGCGCGCTGTTTTGCTTCTTCACTACTGCTGGCAACATACAAAGCAAAGTCGTGTTGCTCTGCTAATGAGTCGCTTCTGTAAGCACCTAAGTTAACAAAATAAAGCTGCTTATTTTGCTCTACATAACTATCAACTACCTCGACTTTATAACCATCAATGTGATTAACCGCCATGTAGCTATCCATGTGTACGCTATTTTTGTCGCCTACCCACTGACTTTTAAGCTTGCTATAAGTTTGCTCAATGTCTTGACCTACCACAAAACGTACGTCATGCATTTCTATGTGGCAACCTTGAATACGCCCACCTAAATACACCATAAATAACTGCATGCTCACTTCCTTTTTTAAAATTACATTAAGCTATCTACGTCAATTTCATGCTTTTTAATCAGCTTATAAAAATCAGAACGATTACGCTTGGCAAGCTTGGCACCTTCGGCCACATTACCCCCTGCCATTTTCAACGTATTGATAACGTAATCTCGCTCAAACTCTTTTTTAGCGTCGTTAAGCGAAAGTGGCTCAACGTTATTTTCATTGCTATTTAACGCACTAAGCACTAAATGTTCAGATATAACGTCACTTGGTGTTAAGGCAACCACCTGCTCCACCACATTTTGTAATTGACGAATATTACCAGGCCAATCATACCTTACCAATGCATGCATGGCATCGTTTGCAAAACGTTTTTCTTTTTGCTCCATACGTTTTGCAATATTAGCGCTAAAAAAGTTAGCTAATAAGCTAATATCTTCACGGCGTTCTCGCAGCGGAGGAAGTTTGAGATTTACTACGTTTAGACGATAATATAAATCTTCTCTAAACTCTTGATTGCTAATAGCTTCAGGCAGGTTTTTATGGGTCGCTGAAACAATTCGCACATTAATGGGGATCTCTTCTTGAAAACCGACTGGGCGAATGGTTTTTTCTTGCAGCACGCGTAATAACTTAACTTGTAAATTTAGCGGCATATCACCAATTTCATCTAAAAATAAGGTCCCCCCTTGCGCTTGCTGAAACAGGCCTTGGTGATCTTTTACCGCCCCTGTAAATGCGCCTTTTTTGTGACCAAATAACTCCGATTCTAATAACTCACCAGGGACTGCACCACAGTTAATAGCCACAAATGGGCCATCACTAACATGGCTGTGCTGATGAATTGCCTGTGCAAGCAGCTCCTTGCCCGTACCACTAGCACCAGAAATAAGTACATTTACCTGAGTAGGACCTAGTAATTTAACTTGCTCTAGCAAATGCAGCATAGCGCCACTGCGAGTAACAATATTGCTTTGCGGAGTAATATCATCATTATTCACCCCATGTATTTCTATGGCTTTAGCTAAGCTATCGAATAGCTCATCTTTATCAACTGGCTTAGTAATAAAGGCAAAAATACCTTGCTTAGTCGCCTCTACCGCATCAGGAATTGAACCATGAGCCGTCATCATAATTACAGGTAGTGCTGGGTAGCGGCTTTGCAATTGTCGGTGCAGTGCCATTCCATCCATTTCATCCATTCTTAAATCGGTGATCACCGCATCAAATACTTGGCTTTTAAGTATTTGTAATGCATTCATGCCACTATCACAGGTTGTTACTTCATAACCTTTTGATTGAATTCGAATTGCCAGTAACTGCAGTAAGCTGGCATCGTCATCAACGAGTAACACTTTAGCGCTTGATGGAAGTGTGACTGACATAGTTACTGCTCCTTGGTTTCTTCACGTAATAAAAGTTGCTGTTCGATTGCAGCTAATGACGATAAGGTTTTTTGCATTTCAGCGTTTAATGCTTGCTGTTGTTTTTTGGCATTTATTTGCATTAATACCTGCTGCTTTTGCAGCCATAAATAGTGTTTTATATCATCTGGCCAATAGTAAGCTTGATCTAGCTTAAGCAATTGACTCATAACGGTATCAGGGTCGCGACTAAGGTTGACGCATGCGGTATTAAAAAATGCCTTAAGTGCTTGCTCCCCTAAGTAAGTTTTATTGTCAGGCGTTAATTTAAAGCCACCACATTGATGGGCATGCCATGCAATAACTTGCGCTGCGGGCGGATACATAAGATCTAGTTTTGGCCGCGGCTTTGGATTGGGCTGGTTGCTTTTATTATCGGGCTGAGTTTGAGCTATTAGCTCAGGTTTAGCTGGTGTTTGAGTGTTTGTTAATTCACACCCAGATAAAAAAACGAGACTGCTGGTTAGCCATAAAATAGCCATTAAACGCGCAGACATATTATTTAACTCCTTTATTTTTATAGGGGATGACAATGTTAAATCGACAGCCTTGCGGCTCATTATGCTCAATAGTTAACTTACCCTGTAACTGTTCAACCGACTCTTTTACTATGGTAAGGCCTAAACCACTGCCTTGAAGACTAATCTCTTTACTGTGTTTACCTTGATAAAAAGCGCCAAAAACATGTTCTTTTTCATGCTCTTTAATACCACAGCCCTCATCAGCAACCTGTATAATTAAGTTATTACTTTCTAAACTTAAACTAATCGACACAGCTTGGTTTGGCTTTGAAAACTTTAAACCATTAGAGATTAACTGAATTAAAATCATTTCAATTAATTCTCTCGGTAAATTAAGTGCAACTGTCGGTAAGCTATTGTGCCAAATAAGCGACTGCTCTCGTGCGTTTAACCTATGTTCAAAATGATTACTTACCTTTTTAATGAGCTGGTTAAATTCCACTTCACTCACATTATCTTTACTGGTTCGAATCGCGTTATAGCTTAACAAACTGTCTATCATAGTGCGTAATCGCACCATAGATTGACTGATTAACCCAAGCACTGCTTTTTGCTCATTATTAATCGGCCCAACAATTTCATCGGCTAATAATTCAGTGCCCTCCACCATAGAGGCCAAGGGTGTTTTTAGCTCGTGAGTAACATGGCGTAAAAACGTATCTTTTTGCTGCTCTAGCATATGCAATTGCGCTTGCACCCACTGCAATTTGTTACCTAGTTCAATAAGTTCAGCAGATCCCTGCACCGATATTTTTTGCTGCCAATCTCCTTGGCCTAATTTATCAATAACGGAGGTTAAACCTTTTAAACGGCGACTTATCCGCCATAAAAACCCACCCCCAACAAGTAAGGTTAAAGGCGTAAGTGCCACTAACCAGTTTATAAAGGAGGCTTGTAAATTTGTCAGTTTAATTTGGTTTTGAGTGATTTTGGCTTCATTGGTTTCGCGAAGCCACATTGTTAGATCTGCCAGTATTTCACTAATTGGCACAAACAACTCTGCTTGCTCACGAGCTTCAACCACCAGTTTGGTATGCGCTGCTTTTAGCGTATCTGTTAACCTTTGCCATTGTTGAGTACTTTGCTGGCTGCTAGAAAGCTGTTTAAGCTCATTTATATTGTCCAGCGATGACTGCCATTTATCCACGATAAGTTTATCGAGTGAATCGCTTTTTAAAACCCAATTTTGCCTTGTTGCCCTTTCTAAACTGTTGAGCTCTTGTTTAAGAGCATTAAACGACTTGGTTACTTGGTAGTTATTACTGACAATTTGCTGCGTGACCGCTAATTGTTTATTTAATACATTTAAAAATACAATAACCACAATAGACAAAGGCAAGAGTGACAGCAGCATGCTCATTACAAACTGGCCAATCAAATTAGGACGCCAATTTACCAATGCTTTATATTTTTCAGCCATGATTACAGGCATACACTAATCCTTCACTACTTTTAAGCGCTCTATTATTAAGCGTTCAACTTATACACTCGCTGAACCAAATACATTTTTGAGAGTAAAACCGTTGCAATGTCGCACAATTGCGACAAGTTAAGCACTTGATTTAAAAATAGTAAAAAACCCTAACTGAGAAAATGTTGCATAAAACACACAAGCGTCGGTAAATATTACCTATTAAAAACACGCTAAAAAGTTAAACCTATGATTTTTAATAAAAATAAAAACTGGCACCATAATTGTATTACGCTTATAAATATTAATTTTTAAAGGCCAAGGAATGACTAAAGGTTATTTAAAATCGACTGTATTAATAGCGTTATGTTTCACAAGTATCCATTCATTTGCTCTTGATGTGAACACAGCATTTTACAGCCTAGATAAGGACAGCAACGGCACATTAAGTGAAGCGGAAGCTGGTGAAGATGCATTACTGCATGAGAATTTTGCACAAATAGATAAAAATGAAGACGGACAATTATCGTTCGATGAATTTAAACAGTTTGTAAAATAAAGGAGTATATTTATGAAACAATTAATTGGTGCTTTTTCACTACTATTTTTGGCTATTAGCGCGACGGCATTGGCATCCTCGTTAAATGTACGTTTTATGCATTTAGATAAAAATATGGATGGCCAAATATCGCTTACAGAGGCTAAACAGGATAAACAGCTACTCAAGCAATTTACTGATTTAGACAAAGACAATAACGAGATGATTTCTAAAAAAGAGTTCGATAACTTTAAACTTTAAGCTTAGATTCAAGTTTCGTTTTGTAGTATAGAATTAAAAGCATTTGCCATAATCCCTGAGGGAGTGTGTAAACGGATTTAATGTTGGGAGTTAAATTATGGCAAGTGCTTTCTTTCAATACTGCAGCAATTTAAATACACCTTGGAACGCCAACTATGAGAATACTGCTTCCCTTTATTGGTGCTTTACTTTTTATCAGCCAAAGTGCATTGGCACTTGATGTAAAGCAACGCTTTGAGCATTTAGATACAAATAATGATGGATATTTAACCCACAGCGAGCTTGCTGCTCAGCCTCAGCTATTAAACTCATTTTCAAATTGGGATGAAAATCAAGACAACAGAATTTCTTTAGCTGAGTTTAAAAACTACTTAACCACTAACCTGCTCTGAGCATTTATATGAAGCATTTTCAAAATATTATTTTACTAACACTGACTGTTTTTAGCTGTATGAGTTTTGCAACAAGCAGTTATATTGCCGAAAAATTTGAAAAACTTGACCGCAACCAAGATGGCTTTTTAACTCGCTCTGAAGCTGCCAGCGATCCTGCTTTATGGTCACGCTTTGGCAGTTATGACCGTGACAAAGACACACAATTATCATTAAGCGAATACAGTTTGTACGCCAGTAAATAAATTGCCTCCTCAAACAAAGCTTGGTTAACAATATCAAGCTTGAGAAGGTTTAACTCCCATTGTTAACACATCCTATTTCCCCCTTAACTTGTTGCTTGCTTTAGCTAAAAGCTGACTTATACGACGCTTAATAAATTATGCTATTGGTATTCTAAATTTGAGTTTGCTACTGTGATAGTTCAAATAATAACAATGTGCGTCTTATGCAACTGATAAAACTAATAAAACCGATATTACTAGCAAGCCTTTGTGCCGTCACTAGCGTGGCAATAGCACAAACTCAAGTCATTTATAATGCTAATGGCTACTCACCTTTGTATAAAGGAAAAATGCGCCATGGCGAAGTAAACACATTTACAACCTTAGTTATAAAAGATGGCAAAGTAGTTAAAACAGGTCCAGACAGCTTAAAAAATAGCTTTCCTGGCGCAACCCTAATTGACGCGAAAGGAAAAACTCTACTCCCAGGGCTCATTGATGCGCATGGACATGTCATCGGGCTAGGTAATAATTTGTCGCAACTTGATGTGCGCGGTGCAAAGTCGGTAGATGAAGTAACCGCTAAACTCAAGGAATTTGCCAAAGATAAAGAAGGTTGGATCATTGGTCGAGGCTGGAATCAAGAACTATGGTCAAATACTCGCTTTCCTTCGGCCGCTGACTTAGACAAAGCAGTTAACGATCGCCCTGTTATTTTATCGCGAGTAGATGGTCATGCCATTTGGGTTAACTCAAAAGCATTAGAACTTGCCAATATTAACGTTGACACATCAGCCCCAGCTGGCGGAGAAATTATAAAAGATGAGTTTGGTAAGCCCACCGGCATTTTTATTGATAAAGCAGAAAACTTGGTTACTCAACATATGCCTGCAACGTCTGCACAATCGGTCAGTAATGCATTAGATGCCGCAGGTAAACACTTACTGAGCCTAGGCATTACCTCAACTCATGATGCAGGTATTGATAAAACCACATGGCAAGTTTACAAACAACGCGCCGAGTTAGGCACATTACCGCTTAGAATTGTAGCGATGTTAAGTGCAGCAAGCCCCGACTTAAGCGCTATGCTTAAAGCTGGTCGTTATCAAGATGCGCAGGACTTTTTATCTATCCGCAGTGTAAAAATTTATGCTGATGGCGCATTAGGGTCACGTGGTGCTGCGCTTATTGAAGAGTACGCTGATAGAGCCAACCATTTTGGCCTTATGCTTGAAACCCAACAAAAGCTAGAGGAACTATTTACCCTGACTTTTAAAAATGGTTTTAGCGCTAACACGCATGCAATTGGCGATAGAGCAAATAAAATTGTGCTAGATGCTTATCAAAATGTATTTAAACAAACCGGTGGCATACTACTGCGCAATCGTATGGAGCATGCACAAATAGTCTCGCCAGAGGATATCCCGCGCTTTAAAACCCTGAAAATAATTCCATCTATGCAACCTGTGCATGCCACATCAGACATGCATATGGCTGAGCAGCGTTTAACCGACAAGCAACTACAAGGCGCTTATGCTTGGCAAGCATTTTTAGACCAAGGTTCAACGATTGCGGCGGGATCTGATTACCCTGTCGAACTGGCGAACCCGTTTGATGGTTTATATTCTGCGATAACGCGCATGGATCATAATCAACTGCCTGAAAACGGTTGGCGCGCCAGTGAAGTTTTGAGCAGGGAAGATGCATTGCGTGCCTTTACCCTTGGCGGCGCGTATGCAGCGCATCAAGAATTTAAAGTAGGTAGTTTGGAGCAAGGTAAATGGGCTGATTTTATACTGATTGATCAAGACTACTTTAAAGTGCCTATTGAGCAGCTTTACAAAACTCAGGTGCTGCAAACGTGGATTGCCGGTAAATTACGCTACCAAAAAGATTCAGCAAAGTCTGAGTAAAAACAAAAAAGGGTTAACTTAAAAGTTAACCCTTTTTTGTATCAGCCTTAGACTGACGATATAACTTAATAATGTGATAAATATTGACCAGAGCTAACAAGCCGTTAGCAAATGCCACCGGCACAGAACCGATTGCTGCACCGTAAAAAGTAAACGCAATACAGCCAAGTAAATTAAACCAACGTAGTTTGGTCACATCGGTCATGGTCAAGGATATAACTAATAATGCAGATGCTAAATAACCTAAATATTCCCAACTCAATTGTTCTCTCCTAGGCTTTAGGTTAATATTACCAGCTAAATTTTAGTACATTATTAAAAACTGCTACGTAGCAGTTTAAATAAAAAAGCTAACTTACCAATAAAACCTTAAAATATGCTGGTTTTACCCACAATTTTTTAATCATTACACGGTAGAATGAAGGCCATTTAACGCCATTAAATAAATAACGGCGTGGGTAAGTTAGCGTAAATTCTTAATCTTAATGCTATCGTCATTAAGGTGTAATAAATAGGACAATTGTCCGAAGAGCATGATTGATGTTTCAATACCATTTTTCCAGTTACCTTGTTGAACAGCTGCTGACATTTGCCGGCAGTAGTTATCAGCAATCAAAAAAAGAAATATTAATACAGCAAGACCAACCACTCACTAAGTTGGTATTGGTGCGAAGTGGTACTGTATCGTTTAGTTACGATGTGGGGAATGGTCGACGCCTGCTGCTTGGTCAACTCGACTGCAACAACACTTTAATTGGTGAAATTGAAGCACTGAATAATAACCCGTGTATTTATACGGTAACCTGCTTCAGTGATGTTACGTACAATCTTATTGAGCTAAAGCATTGGCGTTCATTATTGCTCGATAAACCAGAATTGAGCCTATACACGGCGCAAACAATTGCTGCTAAGTTCCAAGAAAATCAAAAGATTAACTTAGATAAACTGTTGCTTCCCTTAAGCTACAACATTGCTAAAGACTGCTTATTACGTGCAGAAAATAACAACCCTACTTTATTGCGCGCCTATCCTACTGTAAATGCAGAAGCTGAGCGCTTTGCAACCACTGAACGTGCATACCGACGGGTAGTGAGTGAGTTGGTAGAGAAAAATCTAGTGCAACGAAGCACCCAAGGGCTGCAAGCTGTCGATATTCCTAAACTCAGTGAATATGTAGATAGCTTTGCACAACTTTAAAGACAATAAAAAAGGCCATTAAGGCCTTTTTTATTGAGCAAAGTCACGTTTATTTTTCAAGTAAAATATCGTGGATTTTAGCTAAATCAGATTTACCTTCAATAATTTCATCCGGCGTTAACCCTGATAATTCATGCGGGAATACTAACCATTCTTCAGATTCATGAATGTAGTAATCTGGCACTGTATCTACTTTTGAGTTTTTTGGCTTGTAGTATGGACAAGCAATACGAATATCACTCGGTAAGTTTAAACGCATTAGCTCAGAGAGCTTCTCTTTTAGCGCCACGATGCTTCGACCTGAGTCAAATACATCATCCACAATCAGTAATGAATCACCCGCATTCGCGTTTTCAACTATGTAGTGTAAACCATGTACTTTTATTTCTTTTGATTGCTTACCAATACCGTAATAAGACGACGTACGCACCGCAATATGATCGGTTTCTATGCCTTTGTAGTCATAATATTCTTGAACTGCAATCCCGATTGGAGCACCACCGCGCCATATACCAATAATAAAATCTGGACGAAAGCCATCTTTATACACTTGTGCCGCTACGCGGAATGAATCTTCAAGTAATTGTTGAGCCGTGATATAGCACTTTTCTGACATAGTAAGGATCCCAGTGGTATGTATAATATTTGAGCGAGGTTTAAATGAAATAGATGCCCAAACACGTATTGGCGAAGGATTTTACCGTAAATAAAACAAAATTGCTTGTATGGCGGATAAAAAAATAGGCACCCTTAGGCACCTATTTTTTAACTAATTGCTTAGTCTGAGTTGATTATGCTTTTTCAAGCAAGGTGCGCGCTACTGTACGCATACCTTGTGTAGTTGCACCTGAAGCCCACTGGCTAGTACCACCACCCATATTAAATGCTGCCGCTAAATCAATATGTACCCAACCTTTACCATCGTTTGGCACAAAGCGAGATAAGAAACCTGCTGCATTTGAAGCACCACCATAGCCACCGCCTTTTTGTGCACGGCTGTTTGCTGTATCGGCATACGGTGATGGGCAGTTTTGTTGATGCCACTTTTCAAGCGGTAATGGCCATGCGGCTTCCATTTCTTGTGATGCAAAGTCTTCTACTTCACGCACTAGCTCTTTATCAAGGGCAAATAACGCGTTGTATTCTTGACCAACGGCAACAAGGGCTGCGCCCGTTAATGTTGCTGCGTCAATAATAAGTGGTGCACCCGTCTCACCTGCCGCCATTAGGCCATCAGCTAATACTAAACGGCCTTCAGCATCTGTGTTTACAATTTCAACGGTTGTGCCATTTTTGTAGGTAAGAATGTCACCTAGTTTGTATGCATGACCGGAAATTAAGTTCTCTGCACAACATAAAAACAGCTTAATGCGCTTTTCTACACCACGATTAATGGCCAGCGCTAAACCTGCAGTTACCGTTGCAGCTCCGCCCATGTCGCACTTCATGCCTAACATGCCTTCGCTAGATTTAATTGAGTAACCGCCTGAGTCAAATGTAATACCTTTGCCTACAAGTGCTGCGCTTACTGGTGCGTTATCATCGCCAGTTGGGTTGTAATCAAGCTCAAGTAATACAGGTGGGCGTTCACTACCACGACCTACAGCATGAATACCAATCCATTGCTGCTCTAATAGCGCATCGCCTTTTATTATTTGGTAGCTAACATGCTCTGGTGCCAGTGATTGAATAAATTCAGCCGCTTTTTCTGCCAGGCTCTCTGGGTAAATGTCATCGGCGGTGCCGTTAACCATTTCACGTGCCCACGTTGCTGATGCTTTTAAATCAGCAAGTTCTTTTAAATCAGATTGTGCATTATCAACAAACTCAACACCGTGCAGTACTTTTGGTGATACAAAGCCTTGGTAAAATGCCCATTGGCTCTCTGTACACCAAACATCGCCTTCAAGCACAACACTTTTAATGCCTTGGCTTGCAATAGTACGACCCGCTTTTTGCACGTTTTTTAATGTTTCTTGCTCAGATAAATGAACCGTTGCGCCGTGTTCGTTAAAAGATAGTGACGCACTTTCGCCCCAGTGTCCTGGTGCCGATTGCTCGCTTAATTGAACAACAAATTTTTCACTCATGTTAGAATATCCTTGCACTTAAATGTACGGTTGAGTTTACTATAGCGCGCCTAAGTTCCCAACAGCTTGCGGTAAATAACCTCAAATAGGCCGCAAAGTCTTATTTTACTTAACCTGAACTCTGGTTATATAAGGAAGTCATTAATGAAATACACCCCGCCATTACAATCTGCTACGTTATTAAAACGTTACAAACGCTTTTTAGCTGATTTAGAGCTCAGTGATGGCAGCACTTTTACCGCTCACTGTGCTAATACGGGGAAAATGACGGGCTGTGCAGACTCTGGTTTTAATGCCTTTTATTCCACCAGCAGTAACACCAAACGAAAGTACCCACAGTCATTAGAGCTGACGCAAAATAACTTATCACAGCTTATTTGTGTAAATACAGCCGTTGCTAATAAAGTAGTAGAAGAAGCGATTAACGCTGAAGTGATTAAAGAGCTGACAGGCTATCAACAAGTCCAAAGTGAAGTGAAGTATGGCAGTGAAAACAGCCGCATCGACTTTTTACTTACCCACAGCAGTAAAGCCAATTGCTATGTTGAAGTTAAATCAGTCACGCTGCTGAGTGAAGAGCATCCACAAAGCGGCCAAGGTTACTTCCCAGATGCGCAAACAGTTCGTGGGCAAAAGCATATTCGTGAATTAATCGAAATGGTAAAACAAGGGCATCGTGCGGTATTACTATTTTCGGTGCTACATCAAGGGATCACACAAGTGAGTGCGGCGACGCATATAGATTCAACCTATGCACAATTACTAAGCGAAGCGATTGAGCAAGGCGTAGAAATATTAGCTTATAAAGCCCATATTTCTGCCAGTGAAGTAACTTTGGTTGAGAAAGTAGCATTTGTTGAGTGAAAAGCGCGCATTTAAGCGTTGATATTTCGCCACGCCCAAAAAATACTTAACCAAAAAGTAAAAATAAGTTGTTTTTATTATTATTGCCCATATAACTACGCCAGTTTATAAACCAATACTGTGATAAGAAAGTATAAGTAGTACTTTTACTACTTTTATATCACCAAACAGGGTTAAGCTAATTCGATTATTTAAAAATAAATTTGCCTAGGGTATGAGTTTCTGTTATTTATACCGCCGGCTAATGCTGAGGCATTAAATTAAGGATTTAGGAGAGAGTTATGCCAGACCAAAAAAGACATGGTTTATTGGCTCAAGCCGGTTTAGAACCATACCAAGAAAAACCGGGTGAAGAGTACATGAATGATGCACAACGTGCTCATTTTAAAACAATTTTAGAAACTTGGCGTAATGATTTGCGTAACGAAGTTGATCGTACCAAATCACACATGCAAGACGAAGCAGCAAACTTTCCTGATCCCGTTGACCGCGCAGCACAAGAGGAAGAGTTCTCATTAGAGCTTCGTACTCGTGACCGCGAACGTAAGTTAATTAAAAAAATTGAAAAAACAATTATATTAATTAAAGAAGACGAATTTGGCTTTTGTGAGTCTTGTGGCATTGAAATTGGCATTCGTCGCTTAGAAGCGCGCCCTACTGCTGATTTATGTGTAGACTGTAAAACACTTGCTGAAATCAAAGAAAAGCAATCTGGACGCGGCTAATTAAGTATAGCCATGTCTTCTACAGCCGTTACTGCGCAAGTATCTAACTATCGCGGCCGATTTGCACCGTCCCCTTCCGGACCGTTACATTTTGGCTCACTTGTGGCGGCTGTAGGTAGCTACCTAGATGCAAAAGCGAACCAAGGAAAGTGGTTAGTTCGCATTGAAGATATAGACACCACTCGCGTTGTAAAAGGCGCCGCCACCGATATCCTAAATACCTTAGACGCCTATAACCTCAATTGGGATGAAAACGTTGTGTACCAAACACAGCGTCTTACTATTTATCAAGATGCCGTTCACGCTCTGTCACAACAACAGCTTGTTTATGCCTGCCAGTGCTCTCGTAAGCAAATAAAAGCCCTCGGCGGCATTTATCAAGGGCAATGTAAACACAGCCAACTAAGTGAACAAGGTCATGCCCTACGTTTAACTCAATGCTATGCAACCGTTGATTATAAAGACCTTATTCAAGGGCATATTGACGTGGACCCAGCTCTCGCTCATGAAGATTACATAATAAAACGCAGCGATGGTTTATTTGCCTATCAACTGGTGGTGGTTATTGATGACATTGAGCAGGGGATTAATCGTATTGTGCGAGGCGCTGATTTAATTGAACCGACTGCGCGTCAAATTAGCTTATTTAAACAGCTAAATTGCCCTATTCCAGAGTTTGCTCATTTGCCTTTGGCTGTAGCAAAACCAGGGTTTAAACTGTCTAAGCAAAATTACGCCCCTGCAATTTGCAAACAAAATCCAAAGCCCACTTTAATAGCTGTATTCGAATTTTTAGGCTTGCCAATACATGAGCAACTAATGGATTTAAACACAGAACAATTACTCGCTTGGGGCGTGGCGCATTTTAACTTAAGCCTTGTTCCTGCTAAGCGTGAAATACAGATTTAACCTCCCTTTACGTATTACGTGTGATTAATTCAAATAAAATCGTTAAAAATGGCTTAATTTCAGTGCTGCAACTTAATTTTTTTACCTTGCTGGTATATGATAGCCGCCTAAATATATGCTAATTACATTAAACAGTAAAAATAACGCTTTAAGCGAATACTTGCTGTGATTTTGATTGCAATGGCGAGCAAATCAACCGCTTCTCTAGGAGACAGACTATTATTTCCAAGCTTTTTCAATTTTGTCGACAAATTATCGGCCCAAGTGCCAATAACGAAAATGTCGCAATCAGCAGTGAGCCGTTAGTGATCCCTAGAGGTGAGCATGGTATTTCTCGTAAACAATTTAGCCCAAATGCAATCAAAGTACTCTACCGCCTAAAAGATGGTGGCTATGATGCTTACTTAGTTGGTGGTTGCATTCGCGATGTATTGTTAGGCCAACAACCTAAAGATTTTGATGTTGTAACCAATGCTACCCCTGAGCAAGTAAAAAAACTGTTTCGTAACTGTCGCTTAATTGGTCGCCGCTTTCGTTTGGCGCACATTGTTTTTGGCCGTGAGATTATTGAAGTGGCCACAATGCGCGGCCATCACGAAGCACAAGAAGATAAAAATCAAATTAGCCAGTCAAGTGAACATGGGCAACTTCTTCGCGATAACGTATTTGGTAGCATTGAAGAAGATGCAGAACGCCGTGATTTTTCAATCAACGCTTTATACTACTCGATTAATGATTTTTGTGTTTACGATTACGCAAATGGCTTAGCCGCTATCAAAGCAAAACAAATAGAATTAATTGGCGATCCTGAAACACGCTACCGTGAAGATCCGGTACGTATGCTTCGCGCAGTGCGCTTTGCCACCAAGTTAGATATGCAAATAGCGCCAGCAAGCGAAAAGCCGATTACCGAATTAGCGAGCTTGCTTGATAATATTCCGCCAGCGCGTTTATTTGAAGAAATACTCAAGCTATTTTTAAACGGCAAAGCACAGCAAAACTTTATAATGCTGCGTCAGTACGGTTTATTTAAGTCGTTATTTCCTGAGCTAGACTGTATTTTAAATAAAAACCCTGGCGGACTTGAAGAAACCTTCATAAAGCAAATGTTTGCCAACACTGATATCCGTATTAATGCAGATAAAAAAGTCACTCCTGCATTCGTATTTGCAGCATTACTGTGGTTCCCGCTGATTGAGCGTACTGAAAAAATTAGACGCCAAGAGCAACTATCAGAATACGATGCATTTGCTCAAGCAATTAATAAAGTACTGAGTGAGAATGCCCAACATATTGCCGTACCAAAACGCTTTACGTTAGGTGCCCGTGATATTTGGCATATTCAACAACGCTTAGATAAACGTGCTGGCCAGCGTGCCTATCGTTTAACACAGCAACCGCGCTTTAAAGCCGCTTATGATTTTTTACTATTGCGTGTTGATGCTGGTGAAACTGAGCATACAGAGCTGGCACAGTGGTGGACACAGTACTTAGGTCAAGATATTAATGGCCAAAAAGAAATGGTGCGAGAGCTTGGTCATCAAGGTGGCCCAAAGCCACGCAAGCGACCTCGTCGTCGTACTACTAAAAAGCCAGCTGAGTAAATAATGCAACGTGTCTATTTGGGGTTAGGTGCAAACCTTAACAGCCCTAAAAAACAACTTGATAACGCTGTTATTGCACTTAAAAGCTTGCCAAGCAGCGAGTTTATAGCCTGCTCGCATTATTATGCGAGCAAGCCTATGGGACCACAAAATCAACCCGATTATGTGAATGCTGTCGCCTGTATCAACACTTTACTTGAGCCAGAGCAACTACTTGATTTAACCCAAGCCATTGAGCTGGAACATGGGCGAGTCAGAAAGGCTGAGCGCTGGGGCGCACGCACATTGGATATTGATATTTTATTATTTGGTGAACACATTTTAAATACCGAACGTTTAACCGTGCCTCATTACGGATTAACTGAGCGAGAATTTGTTGTTTACCCACTGCAAGAAATTGCACCAGAACTGATTTTACCTAGCGGCGCATCTATCCAACAGATAGCAAATACCCTACCGCTTAACGACTTACAACAATTACCACGGTAATTAATTAAGGCCATTGTCTGCGAGAATATTATGTCTAAAATAACCGTTTCAACTTTGAATAAAATGAAGGCTGAAAGTAATAAAATCACTGCGTTAACAGCTTACGATGCTAGTTTTGCTAAGTTATTTCATGATAACGGCGTTGATGTTGTTTTAGTTGGTGATTCTTTGGGTATGGTATTACAAGGTGGCGATGATACCTTAGCGGTTACAAACCAAGAAATTGCCTACCATACTCGCTGTGTGCGCGCAGGAAGCCGTGATTTATTTGTTATAGCTGACTTACCGTTTATGACCTACGCAAACCCAAATGATGCGTGTAAAAATGCTGCAGAGCTGATGCGTGCAGGTGCTAATATGGTCAAACTTGAAGGCGGTGAATGGCTACATGACAGCATTAAATCACTCACCCAACAAGGTATTCCAGTGTGTGGCCATTTGGGGCTTACACCACAGTCTGTGCATGTATTCGGTGGTTTTAAAATCCAAGGGCGTGAAGAAGCGCAAGCGCAAAAAATTATTGCCGATGCAAAAGCATTAGAAGCCGCAGGTGCTCAACTACTGGTACTTGAATGTATTCCAAGTGCCTTAGCAAAACGCGTTACAGAGTCATTGAGCATCCCTACAATCGGGATTGGTGCGGGTAATGTAACCGATGGTCAAATTTTGGTTATGCACGACTTGGTGGGCATTTCTGCAGGTTATATTCCTAAATTTTCAAAAAACTTTTTACTCGAAACAGGCAATATGCCTGCTGCAGTTATAAAGTATTGTAACGATGTCAAAAGCGGCGTATTCCCAAGCGCTGAACACGAGTTTAAATAATGCAGTCAATCACTGAAATAAAATCATTACGCAGTCAAATTAGAACCTGGCGCCAAGCCGGTTTAAGCGTGGCATTTGTTCCTACTATGGGCAACTTACACCGTGGTCATTTTTCACTGGTAGAAAAAGCTAAAACACTGGCCGATAAAGTGGTCGTGAGCATTTTTGTTAACCCAATGCAATTTGGTGCTAACGAAGATTTAGACAGTTATCCGCGTACTCTAGATGCTGATAAGCAAGGGTTAGCTGATCTTGAAACAGACATTTTGTTTATCCCCAGTGTTGAGACTATTTACCCTAATGGTTTAGGCGCGCAAAGCTTTGTTGATGTGCCTGGTATTTCAATGGGATATTGTGGTGGTTCACGCCCAGGCCACTTTAAAGGCGTAGCGACTGTTGTTACTAAGCTATTTAATTTAGTACAGCCTGATTATGCTTGTTTTGGTGAAAAAGATTTTCAGCAGCTACAAGTTGTTAAAACCATGGCTACTGACTTATCAATACCAGTAGAAATTATTGGTGTACCTACCATGCGTGAAGTTAGCGGCCTTGCCATGAGCTCGCGTAATGGGTACTTATCAAGTGATGAAAAACAAACCGCTCCTGCTTTATTTAATACCTTAAAGCATTGTGCGCAGCAAATAAAAAGCGGTAATAAAGACTTTGCTACATTGGAAAGTGAAGCAAAGAACGCATTAGAAAACGCAGGCCTAAAACCAGATTATTTTTCGATAGCTCAACGAGATACATTAAAAGCTGCTACACTCGAAGATACACGATTTGTAATTTTAGCTGCCGCCTTTTTAGGTAGTGTTAGATTAATCGACAATATTCAGGTTGAAGTTTAATACTGGTGTGGCCTCATTTTAAGGATAAGCATGAAAACTTTTTTTAAAACTAGCCTCGTGGCTTTTTCGTTTGCAGTTATTGCTGGCTGCCAGAGCCAGCCGGGTAATCCAGCACTTAATCAGTGTGCTCAACAAAGTTATCAATGTGAAACCAGCTGCGAACAGCAAACAACCACCGATAGTCTTAAATCGCAGGTTTGTTCATCAAAATGTATTGAGGCTTACAATCAATGCAAAGTACAAGCTGAAAACTTAGGTAAAGCAACAAACTAAATAATCTTAAGTAAAACAAAAAAACCGCTCAATGAGCGGTTTTTTATTATTTGCTTTGGCTGCTTATTTCAAGCCTAACTTTTTAAGCTCTAGTTCAACTAACTTTGCAGAAAGTGGTACATAGCCATCCTTTTCTACAATTTTTTGACCGTCTTGAGAAAGTACCATCTTTAAGAACTCAGCTTCAACTGGCCCAAGTGGCTTATTTGGGTGTTTATTTACATAAACATATAAAAAACGTGATAGTGGGTATTTACCTTGTGCTACGTTTTCAAGCGTGGCATCAACAAAGTTAGTGCCTTTTTTAGATAACGGAACAGTACGCACACCCGATGTTTTATAACCAATGCCAGAGTAACCAATCGCATTTAATGACGCTGAAATTGACTGTACAACAGAAGCCGAACCCGGTTGCTCGTTCACGTTATTACGGAAATCACCTTTACATAGCGCTTTCTTTTTAAAGTAACCGTAAGTACCTGATACTGAGTTACGTCCGTATAATTGCACGTCTTTTGCAGCCCAATCACCTTCTAGACCAACATCACTCCAGCGATTTACTTGCTCTGATGCACCACATTTACGAGTTGATGAGAAAATAGCATCGATTTGGTCAATGCGTAGTCCTTCGATTGGGTTATCTTTGTGTACAAATACTGCCAACGCATCAATTGCTACTCGCACTTGTGTTGGTTTGTAGCCATGACGCTTTTCAAATGCTTCAATCTCTTTTGACTTCATTGCACGGCTCATTGGACCTAAGTTAGCCGTACCTTCAGTTAGTGCTGGTGGCGCAGTAGACGAACCTGCCGCTTGAATTTGAATATTTACATTTGGGTAAATACGCTTATATTCTTCAGCCCAAAAGGTCATCATGTTGGCTAATGTGTCAGACCCTACTGATGAAAAGTTACCTGATACACCGCTAATTTTTTGATACTCAGGAATACCGTCTTCTAATGCAACCGCTTGTGCAGATACAAATGTTGTAACAGCCACACCCATTGCGGCAACTAAGTTTTTAAATTTCATTTTGGGGTTCTCCAATTTGTTCGTCCCATTTCCTAACTGCGGTTCACTCTAAAGTGAGTACATGACAATGGTGTGACTCTTAAATGACACTTTTATGACTACCTATATTGCTTGCTACTAATGGCGAAATAACGATAAGTCTATCGCTTGAAAACGCGAAAGAAAAACAAGAACCTTTACCCAGCTCGCTGTGAATTTTTAATTGACTACCATGGCGAGTAAGCACATGCTTGGTAATAGCTAAGCCTAAGCCTGAACCACCTGTGGTGCGGCTTCTGGCTTTATCTACTCGATAAAAACGCTCAGTTAACCGGTTAATATGCTCAGGTGCAATACCATCACCATTATCGGTCACACTAAAACATGCTTGTTCATTGTTGCGCTGCCAAAGTACCTCAATTTTACCGCCTGGTTTAGTATAATGAATGGCATTAAATACTAAATTTGAAAAGGCACTTCTAAGTTCATCCTCAGCACCGGTAATATCAAGCGATGCATCAATCTTAAAAATAAGTTGATGGCCTTTGTCTTGATTGATAGATTGCGCTTCTGTTTCAATTAAGTTTAATAATCGTGGCACATTCACCGCTTTGTCATTACTGTGTTGCTTTCCCCCTTCGATGCGCGATAACGACAACAGCTGATTCACCAAGCTATCCATACGCTTACATTGCTCTAGCATAGTAGTTTGTGCTTTATTCCACATTGCAGGCGGGGGAAGTGAATCACTATCGAGCATTTCAAGGTAGCCGGTAACAACAGTTAAAGGGGTTCTGAGCTCATGAGAGACGTTTGCTACAAAGTCTTTACGCATCTGCTCAAGTTGCTTTAAGCGAGTAACATCGCGTACCACTACCAACAACTGTGTATTGGCATAGGGCATAACCCTAAATTCAAGAACTTGCTCAACACTGTGGCCACTTTCAAGCTCCAGAGCATCGCTAAACTCTTTACGACGCATATATTTAGCAAATTTAGGATCGCGAATTAAGTTATCTAAACGCTGACCATGATCAACCGGCCACTGTAACCCTAACACTTTGAGTGCAAGTTGATTACACCACACAATTGATAAGTCGTTTTGTAGCACAACAACGGCATCGGGTACGGCCTCAGCGCCGTCACGAAAACGCCGTATTAGCTCTGCCAGCTCATTACGTTTTTTACGATTGCGGTGTTGCAGCTGGTAAATACCTTCAAATACTTGCTCCCAAGACCCTTCCCCTTCAGGCGGGTTAAAACTGCGTTGATCATGCAGCCAGTCACTTAAGCGATAAAGCTGATGGTAATGCCACATAAGTAGCGAAAAAGCGCCCAAAAACAACATCAAAAATGGGGCACCAATGAGCACCCCAATTAAAAGCAAAGGTATAAAATAGACAAACAGCCGTTTAGTTAACGCCTGCTTGTTAATAACTCGATACATACACGCTCTTTACCTTATAAACGCTAGCAGATGATTTGACTGTGCTAGGTTAATAGATTGTGACTTACGAAGTAAACTTATAATTTACTCGAAAAGCGATAACCAGCACCGCGAACTGTTTGTACTAAGCGGTCATGCCCAAGCGTAGCAATTGCCTTACGCAGGCGACGGATATGAACATCTACAGTTCTATCTTCAACATAAACGTTAGTACCCCATACATGATCAAGTAATTGCTCTCGGCTATATACACGCTCAGGGTGGGTCATAAAAAAGTGTAACAGTCTAAATTCCGTTGGCCCCATATCTAGCTCACTGCCACCTGAGGTCACACGATGCGAAATAGGATCTAAACGTAAGCCATGTACTTCAATCGCCTCTTCAAGTGAGGTAGGAGCAACACGACGAATAACCGCTTTAATACGCGCCATTAACTCTTTAGGTGAGAACGGTTTTGTAACGTAATCATCAGCACCGACTTCTAAACCGCGTATTTTATCTTCTTCTTCGCCGCGGGCTGTCAGCATAATGATAGGAATTTGGCGTGTGTGTTCATTTTGCTTGAATTTTTTAGCGATTTGAATTCCACTACCGCCAGGTAGCATCCAATCGAGTAACACCATATCTGGATAAGGTTCAACCATTGCAGATATTGCAGAATCATAATCTTCTGCCTCAATGGCTTGAAACCCATTTTGTTCTAAAACAAAAACCAACATTTCCCTGATAGGTGCTTCGTCATCAACGACTAATACTTTACGTGACATTCCAATTTATCTCTTAGGCTATTGAGTAGGTTTCATTATTATGACTAAGTATGACATTTTTATTAAAGTGTAACGTCTAAATTAAAATGAGTGTAAAAAAAACACAAAATAGTGACAAAAAATAGAATTTGTCATATTTTTATCATCTTGAGCAGTAATAAAAAAGCGGTTTGAGGTGTTAATAGCTTAATAATTGCGCGTAGTTTTTATATTATTTATGAGATCATCAAATTACTAAGCGACGAGTTTTAACAACTATATTTTTAGTCTGATCATAAAAGCTGACTGCGCCACGACACTATTTAGATCAGCTTTATTAAGATCTTAAATATCAGGATCAGAGTTTTATCAAGCCGATCCCTTTGCGGATCACTATTTTACCCACTACTAAAGCTAAACCAATGATTTTTTGTATAATTTTCATTCTACCATTGCGCTTTACGATGCCTAAATGACTAAAACATGCCCATTTTAGCGCTTTAGTTAGTAAAGTAATGATCCCAGATATGACAAGTTAGTAATCGAGTGATCCCAAATTAATAACTAGGTAAAATACTGATCCCCCACAGATCAAAAAAGCCAGTGCATAGGCAACTGGCTTTTATAATGAGCGCGAGAGTATCGCTATTATTGGCTCATTATTTTATTTTTGGGTTTAGCTCACCGCTTAAGTATTTAAGGTGCATTTCATCTAACGAAATTGGCTTAATTTTACTTGCTTGACCTGCAGTACCAAACGCTTCGTAACGGGCAATACAAATATCAGTCATCGCTTGCGTTGCAGCGGCTAAGAACTTACGTGGGTCGAAGTTAGACGGGTTCATTGCTAAATGACGACGGATTGCACCGGTAGACGCTAAACGTAAGTCAGTATCAATGTTTACCTTACGCACACCGTATTTAATACCTTCAACAATTTGCTCTACTGGCACGCCGTAAGTTTCTGGGATCTCACCACCGTATTGGTTGATCACCTCTAACCACTCTTGTGGTACTGAAGACGAACCATGCATTACTAAATGCGTGTTTGGTATACGCGCATGAATTTCTTTAATACGATCAATTGCTAAAATGTCGTCGGTTGGTGGACGCGTAAATTTGTAGGCACCGTGTGATGTACCACAGGCAATAGCCAGCGCATCAACATGGGTTTTATTTACAAAGTCTGCCGCTTCTTCTGGATTTGTTAGCATTTGCTCAGTGGTAAGTTTACCCTCAGCGCCAACACCATCTTCTTCACCCGCTTCACCAGTTTCAAGTGAACCTAATACACCTAGCTCACCCTCTACAGATACGCCACACGCATGCGCCATTTCAACTGTTTTACGTGTTACATCAACGTTGTAATCGTAGCTTGAAGGTGTTTTACCATCGCTCATTAATGAGCCATCCATCATTACTGATGAAAATCCTAGCTGAATTGAACGCTGACATACACCCGGTGATGTACCGTGATCCTGATGCATAACCACTGGAATATGTGGCCATTCTTCAACTGCCGCTAAAATCATATGACGAATAAAAGGTGCACCGGCATACGCACGTGCGCCCGCAGAACCTTGCACAATAACAGGGCTGTTTGTTTTATCAGCCGCTTCCATAATTGCACGCATTTGCTCTTGGTTATTTACATTAAACGCGGGTACACCGTAACCATGCTCTGCACCATGATCAAGAAGTTGTCGCATACTGATTAAAGCCATTGGGTATTCTCCAATTTATCGGTAGTTATTTTACTACCTAGTTTGAACGGATTTGTTAGTTTGGCGCAATCACTGCGCCATGAATTAAAAGGCAAATGGCCTAAAATTCATATTATTAACGACTAAATAAAAGTGAGAGGTATTTACTCGTTAATTGTAGCAGATGTGGGATAAGCACATCTGCTTTACGGCTAGCTAATACCCAAAGGTATTATTTAGCGCGTGATTCTAGCATTGCAACTGCAGGTAATTTTTTGCCTTCTAAAAACTCTAAGAACGCACCACCACCTGTAGAAATATACGATACTTTATCACTAATGCCGTACTTATCAATTGCCGCTAGGGTGTCACCACCACCTGCAATAGAAAATGCTTTCGAATCAGCAATCGCTTTTGCAATGGCACGTGTACCATTACCAAATTGATCAAACTCAAACACACCCACTGGGCCATTCCATACAACCGTGCCCGCATTAGCAATAATTTTTGCAAGTTGATTAGCAGTATCAGGGCCAATATCAAAAATCATATCGTCGCTGGTGACTTCACTTACATCTTTAAGTGTTGCTACAGCTGACTCTGAAAACTCATTACCTACAACAACATCTGTGGGTACCGGTATTTCGCCATCGTTGGCTTTCGCTGCAGCGCATAAACGATTTGCTTCATCCATTAAATCAGCCTCATAAAGTGACTTACCTACAGGATGGCCAGCAGCTGCAATAAAGGTATTGGCAATACCGCCACCGGTAACAAGCTGATCAACAATTTTAGATAACGAATCAAGTACCGTTAACTTAGTGGATACTTTAGAGCCACCCACAATCGCCACTAACGGACGGGCTGGGTTATCAAGTGCTTTACCTAATGCGTCTAGTTCAGCCGATAATAATGGACCAGCACACGCTACATCAGCAAACAGACCCACACCATGGGTTGAAGCTTGTGCGCGATGTGCAGTACCAAAGGCATCCATTACGTAAACATCACATAATGCAGCTAGTTGCTTTGATAGGGCTTCGTCGTCTTTTTTCTCGCCTTTGTTAAAACGTACGTTTTCAAAAACAACCACTTCGCTATCTGCAACATCAACGCCGTTTAAGTAATCTTTTTCTAGGCGAACAGTTTGCTCAAGTGCATCATTTAAGTAATCAACAACGGGTGCTAATGAAAATTCGTCTTCGTATTGCCCTTCCGTAGGACGGCCTAGGTGTGACATAACCATCACTTTTGCACCTTTTTCTAGCGCAAGTTTGATAGTAGGTAGTGCAGCACGAATACGTGCGTCTGACGTCACTTTACCTGCTTTAACGGGTACATTTAAATCTTCACGAATTAATACACGCTTGCCGTTTAAATCTAAATCTGCCATTTTTATGACCGACATGAACATCTCCTTAGTTAACGATACTAAACCAATAAATACGTTTTAAATATTACTTAAATGCCATCATAGCACGAGCGGTATCAAGCATGCGATTCGCAAACCCCCACTCATTATCACACCAAACTAGTAATTTTATCAGCCGTTTATGACTAACACGTGTCTGTGTGCCATCAATAATACAAGAATGGGGATCGTGGTTAAAATCAACCGATACCAGCGGCTCTTCGGTGTAACTTAAAATACCCTCAAGCCTATCTTTAGCTTGTGCTTTAAGCGCACTATTAACCGCACTTAAATCTACATCGGTATTTACCGTGACACTTAAATCCATGGCGGTCACATTAATAGTCGGTACACGAACGGCAATAGCCTCAAAGCGGCCTTTAAATTTAGGTAAAATACGGTCGATACCACGGGCTAATTTTGTGTCTACCGGAATAATAGATTGGCTGGCGGCACGAGTTCGGCGTAAATCATGGTGATACGCATCAATCACTTGCTGATCGTTCATTGACGCATGAATAGTTGTAATAGCGCCAGACTCAATACCAAAGGCATCATCGAGTACTTTAATAACAGGAACAACGCAGTTGGTGGTACACGAACCATTAGAGACGATAGTATGCTCGTTTTTCAACTCATCGTCGTTTATGCCATACACAATAGTCGCATCTACATCGTTATCAGCAGGGTGCGAAAACAACACTTTTTTAGCACCTGCGGCAATATGTAACTGTGCATGCTCACGTGAGTGATACACGCCGGTACATTCAAGTACCACGTCAACACCTAGCGTTTGCCACGGTAATTCAACTGGATTTTCTTCACAAAATAACGCAATGGTGTCATCAGCAACGCTGATAGTGTCTTCACCTAGTTTAACTGGAAAAGTAAAACGACCATGAGAGGTGTCGTATTTTAATAAATGGGCAATAGCTTCAGGGTCGGCTAGTTCGTTAATTGCAACAATTTTGATCTCGTCGCTTAAGCCTGATTCGTATAGTGCACGGACAATATTTCGACCAATACGACCAAAACCATTAATTGCAAGTTTGATTGCCATGAAATATAAAATCCACTCTAGTTACGTACAGAGAAAGGCAGCGTCGCCTTTTAGATGGCGGTATTGTAATCGACCTTGCCTGCGATTATAAGAGCCAAGCATTAGAAACTTTAAATTAACGCCATAATCAACACGCAATGCGCTTTTACTTTTAACTCGGCTTTGCGATATTTGCTATTTTAGTTTTAAATCAAACACCACGTTTATTGATGCTTTAACGCTTATTCTTGCACCTAAATATTGCTGCTGCGTAAATGGGTTCTCGTTATTTCTAGCAGCCATGCTATTTCTGTGGCTGGATAAAATAATGTGCTTAACACCGCTCGCGTCGTAATCTGAGCTACTAGAATTTGCACTAATACTATAAACGTTGCCAAGTTCAGCACCAAAAGACTAAGCGAGCTTATTTCCCTTCGCTTTTGCGTTATCAATTGCTAATTGTGTCGCCTCTGCCTCTAACTGCGTGGCCTTGGAGGATAAACCATTAATTTTTTTGATATTGTCTATTTGTAAGCGTTGAGCAAAATCAATAAATTCATCGACTTTTTTAATATCTTTCAATGTGACTTTAACTGTTTTCAGAGCTAAATAATTATCGCTTAAAGCAATCCCTGATTCTGTACCAACCTTAGTGTATACCTTGCTTTTTAAACCCGATATATGAACATCGCCTTGGCCAAAATCATATTTATCTAATTCTTCAAGTAACACGCTGATCCGGCCATCAAGGTCTCGCTTAGCTTCAAGTAATGTATCTTCAATGCTTTTTACTTCAAATATAATTTGAGCCATATCTGGCTCAACTAATACCTCAGCTGTGCCATGTACAGAAATATGACGATTAGTTGGCACGCTTGAATTAGCAAAAGTAATAAGAAGGCATAAGATAATAAAAATAGCGGTGATAAGTTTCATATTCGTTCCTTGAATTTTTAATCAAATACGCGTTCCCATAATTATACAAACAAGAATAAAAGTAAACTGCATGCAATTAAGCTTAGTGCATACTTTATTGTTAGGTTTCGCTCTAACCAACCTACATTAGATCGCCTACTTTAAGTTCTTTACCGGCGCCTATTTGATGGCATTGGGCTAATAACAGCTCAGCAGTGGCTTGTGCATCGGTAAGCGCATGATGGCAATGATAGCTTGGTAAATCGTAGCGATTACGGCATTCATTTAAGGTTAAATCATCTAATTTTATATCGCTTGCGTGTTGCAGTAAGCGCTTTTTTTCTATTTGTAAGGTATCGATGATCAGCTTAGGCCGCTGGATGATCCCTGCATTTTTTATTGCTAACTTTAAAAAGCCCCAGTCGAGCATGGCATTATGAAATACTAAAATGCAGTCACTAAAGTGAGCACTTAAAGACATTAAAATACTCTGTAGACTTTGCCCTTGTGCCACCGAGTCAGTACTAATGCCGTGAAAAACAGGGCTTTGCTCTAGACTTTTAACCTCTTTATTAACGATATGCTGCGATTGACTATTCTTGATACATTGATTATCAATCAGTACCCAAGCAACCGAGACAATTTCATGTTGTTTAGGATCAAGCCCTGTTAATTCCAAATCAATCACTAAATAACGTTGCTTTAAAGCACTTTGCGCAAGCAAATGGCGACGCTTTAAGTACCGCGTAATAAGCTGCTTAACCATTATTGTTACAAACTCCCACGCGCAAATTTAAACGCCGCGCCTTGCTGCGCTTGTTTTACTAGGTAAAACGCTTCTTTAAGCTGATGACGCTCTAACGAATTGAGTTTGTCTGGGTTAATACAATTACTAGGTAACCCTTCTTCGTTTATTTGCGTGCGCAGCCGAAGCTGAGTTAAAAATCGCCAACAATCTTTTAAATTATAAATATCTTCTTTGCTTAATAGTGAATACTTTAATAAAGCATCCAACCTCTCTTGGGTGTTAGCACGGCGAATGCCTACTTTTAATGCATAAAGTCGCGCTAGATCGTTAATGATCACCACCCCGCGCTTTTTAAGATCGATGTACTTATGGTGTTGCTCTGTTTTTTCGGTTTTAAAGTTATTGAATAAACCAATCGGCGCACTATTAGCATTAACATCGCTGGCCATTGCCGCATAAAAAAGATCGTTGCGAGAAATATGGGTCAACTCTTCACAAAACTGGCTATAGAGTGTGGTTGAGCCTTCAATAAAACGCAGATCAAAAAAGATTTTACAGTTTAGCATTGCCTGGGGTGTGGGACTGGTGATCCACTTTAAAAACTTCGCCCGCCAATCTCTAACACTCATTCGACATGCATCACTGCTAGCCATTATGTTACCAGGACAACGACGAATGCCGCACTCAACTAAGTTTTCACAAACAAATTCGCCCATCTGTTTAAAATATGCGTGCTGTTCATCGTTTAGACCATCAGGTAATAACAAGCCATTATCTTGATCTGAATGCAGTGTTTGCTCTTCGCGCGCTTGAGAGCCAAAACAAATAAAACTAAAACTGGTTGGCGCGGCGCCATGGTGTTGTTGAAATAAAAAAATTAGCCGCGAGGTCAACGCATCGGTTAAACCACTGAGTAACTTTCCGATCAGCGAAATATCATCAATATTATTTGAAAACCCTTTTAATAACTCAGGAATTTCTTTCGCGTAACGTTTTAAATCAGCCACATTATGGGCCTTGTAAATACGACCAATTAGCTGCACTGGGTCGCTTTTTTGTTGGCGTAGTAAGTCTGTACTGGTGATCATTCCTAGCGGTTTGTGGTTTTCGTCAAGCACAGGTAAATGATGAATATTATGCTTAAGCATTAAGTGCAGCGCTGAAAATACGCGGTTATTTTCAAATATAAACTTAGGCTTATTGGTCATAATACTATTGATAGCTTGCGCGGGATCCACTTCATCAGCAAGCACTCGGTTACGTAAATCCCGATCTGTAACTACCCCAACAAGATGCGAATTTTCGGTGATCATCATTGATGAAATCCCATGCTCTTGCATTTGTTTAGCACTATGACGGATGCTGGCATCGGGGGGCAGCGTAATCGCTTTGCGAGTCATGATCTCTGATATTTTACGCTCAGACCAGCTGTCGTTGTTACTTTTATAATGTGATGACAGCAATCGATTAGCATGAGCACGAACAAAGTATTGCTCGAATGCTTTATATTCTCGACGTAAGTAATCAAAATCCGTTTGGTCGAGCATATAGACAATGCCCTCTTTTTGTACTTCTAAACTGTTTTGTATTGAATCTCCCGTCAGTAACGAGGGGTAACCAAAGTAATCACCTTGAGTTAAACGCGTTACCGTATCGCCTTGAGCATCCACTAAATCGTATAACCCGGAACGAATTAAAAATAATTTAGGCTGTTCACTGTTAAGCCATTGCGTTTGGTTTTCTCGGGTCAAATAAATACTATCGAGATGGTTAACAAAATAACTGCAGGCGCTGTCCTGTAACATTGAAAATGGTGCTTGCTTGTTAATAAACTGCGCGACTTCCTGTTGCTCACTACTCATAAATCATCCTCAATAAAAAGCGACTTAACCTGAAATATGGTTATTTAATATAGCGATTATTTAATGTAGTCATTATTTAAACAAATAAAAAGCCCGACTTAAGTCGGGCTTTGATGGGTTATATCATTAGATATATGGATTAGTGAGCATGCGCTTCACTAGACCCTTTAGGATTACGAATACCTTCAACCATTTCTTGAATTTCAACTGGTGTCGGTTGAGTCATTTTCATAACACCTGCAGCTACTGCAAAGTTAATGATCATGCCTACTAAACCAATCCCTTCAGGTGAAATACCTAAGAACCAATTTTCAGGGCTATTAAGCTCTGGACTCACAAACTTGAAGTAGATGATGTATGCAGCAGTAAAGGTGATACCCGTTACCATGCCTGCAATTGCACCATGTTTATTCATTGATTTAGAGAAAATACCCATAATAATTGCAGGGAAGAAGCTCGCCGCCGCTAAGCCGAAGGCAAAGGCAACAACCGAGGCCACAAATCCTGGCGGGTTAATCCCAAAGTAGGCGGATATTACAATAGCAATCATTGCTGCCAACCTCGCTGCAAGTAATTCTTGCTTGTCGGTTATATCCGGTTTGAGTGTCCGTTTAAGTAAATCGTGCGATACTGAGGTTGAAATAACCAATAGTAAGCCCGCTGTAGTAGACAGTGCCGCGGCAATACCACCTGCTGCAACGAGTGCAATAACCCAGGCTGGTAAGTCGGCTATTTCAGGATTCGCTAGTACCATAATATCGCGGTCAACATTTACTTCGTTTGCGCTATTAGGGTCAGTGATTTTACCTGATGTGTAGAACATTTTGCCGTCACCATTTTTATCATTAAAGGTGATTAGGCCTGTGCGTTCCCAGTTTTTGATCCAAGCTGGTGCCTCTGCATACGCTGTACCACTTCCGTCTTTACCATTAATTGTATCAATCATGTTTACACGGGCAAACGAAGCTACTGCAGGTGCTGTTGTGTAAACAATAGCAATAAACACCAGTGTCCATGCTGCTGAAATACGTGTGTCTTTAACGCGAGGTACTGTGAAAAAGCGAACAATTACGTGTGGTAAACCAGCAGTACCCACCATAAGAGCACCTGTAATTGCAAATACATCAATCATGCTCTTTGAGCCTTCAGTGTATTGGCCAAATCCAAGCTCGGTACTTAAACCATCGAGCTTATCAAGTACATACATACCTGAGCCATCACTTAGCGTGGCACCAAAGCCTGTTTGTGGAAAAAAGTGACCTGTTGCCATCATAGAGATAAAAATAGCCGGTACTAAATAAGCAAATACCAGTACACAATACTGCGCAACTTGCGTGTAAGTAATACCTTTCATGCCACCAAGTACGGCATAGAAGAAAACAATGATCATACCGATATAAACACCGGTTTCAATTTCAACTTCTAAGAAGCGAGAGAACACTACACCAACACCACGCATTTGACCCGCAATGTAAGTAAAACAAATAAAGATGGCACATAAAATAGCCACTAAACGCGCAGTACGTGAGTAGTAACGGTCACCGATAAAGTCTGGCACGGTAAACTTGCCGAATTTACGTAAGTAAGGCGCTAAACACATAGCCAGTAGTACATAACCACCGGTCCACCCCATTAAGTAAACACTTCCGTCGTAACCCGCAAACGAGATAATACCCGCCATTGAAATGAATGACGCAGCACTCATCCAATCCGCAGCAGTTGCCATACCATTGGCTAGTGGAGGTACACCACCACCAGCAACGTAGAATTCATTTGTGGACCCAGCTCGAGCCCAAATTGCAATACCGATATAAAGCGCAAAGCTTAAACCGACAATTATAAATGTGAGTATTTGAACATCCATTGACTAGCTCCTATTCGTCTACGCCATATTTTTTATCTAACGTATTCATTTTGAAAACGTACACAAAAATCAAAGCCACAAAGGTATAAATCGCGCCTTGCTGGGCGAACCAGAAGCCAAGTTTAAACCCAAAAAAACGTACTTCATTAAGTACATCAACCAATAATATGCCAAAGCCAAAAGAGACCACAAACCATACTGCTAATAATTTAAACAGTAATGAAATGTTTTCTGCCCAATAAGCTTTTGCTTGTTCTTCATTTTTAAAAGCCATTTTTATTTTCCCCTTTAAACATCACGATTGTGATGGGTGGTTTTTTATATTCGTTAACCAATTTAGCAATGCAATTCAAATATTGAATTGCGACAATAGTCGTAACAACATATTAACGTTTCCGTAAACTGCGCATGATCAATTAATAAACAACTCATGAACCACTTAAATTTCAGTAGCTTAATAGATTTTTATTGCTCAAGCTTTTAGCCAAATTAAAACAAACCGTGGGAATAAGACATTAGTCTAACTAAATAGACAAAAACAAATTAACCCTTAAATATCATAGTTTTATTTTATTTATAGATAACATAAACAAAATGTATACCCCCTACTTTATTTGCAGCTAGGTATTGTTAATAAGCAAACTACTTCAAACTCCAACTGGCGCTCGCATCTTGAAATAGTTTGGGTATAGTTATGACAAATTATAAAAACACTCTACGAGGTTAAATAAACATGACAGCTGTACTACTCATTGTTGCCTTTGGCTACATAGGCGTGCTGTTTTGGCTGGCAAATTGGGGTGATAAGACCACCCCACTTGCCAAGCGTATTAGTCATCACCCATTTGTGTATTCATTTGCATTGGGAATTTATTGTACTTCGTGGACTTACTATGGCTCGGTAGGCACCGCTGCAACTAGTAGTTGGAGCTTTTTGCCTATTTTATTAGGACCCGCCTTACTGTTTTTTTTCGGCCAAGGCTTTTTACGTAAACTGGTATTGGTGAGTAAAAAACAAAATATCACCACTATTGCCGACTTTATTTCAGCGCGTTACGGCAAACGCCAAACCACTGCAATTATGGTGACCATTATTGCCTTATTAGCCACTATTCCTTACATTGCATTACAATTAAAAGCGCTTAGTTCTAGCTTTTTACTTTTGCAAAATAGTAATCAGATATCTGGGGATATTTTGGCGTTATCGGCCACTTTAATGATGGCGCTATTTGCTATATTTTTTGGCACGCGCAAAGTTGATGTAACCGAGTACCGATCGGGCTTAATGCTCGCTGTGGCGTTTGAGTCGCTAATAAAGTTGTTTGCTCTGGCGGCTGTTGCAGGGCTTGCAATATATAGCTTATTTAATTTACCCACAGAGGGTTCTAGCCAAGTTGCCGAGTCAATTTGGCTGCATTGGGCGCAGTTCGACTTTTTTAGCTTTAACTTTATAGGTCAGTCACTAATGGCGGCGGCCGCTATAATTTGTTTGCCAAGGCAGTTTCATGTCACCGTGGTTGATAACCAAGATAAACGCCATTTATTTACTGCTCGCTGGGCTTTTCCATTGTACTTGTTATTAACCGCAGCAATGATTTTACCTATTGCCACCGCTGCTATTCACCCAGAAATAGGCCGCAGTTTATCCCCAGACAGCTTTGTACTGGCACTGCCTATGCTGCACGATAACGCTTTTTTAACCACCTTTGTGTTTATAGGTGGGCTTTCTGCTGCCACAGCCATGATTGTTGTTGCAACACTTACACTAAGCACCATGATCTCCAACGACGTGGTGCTCCCCTTAATGTTGCGCCGTAAATTTAAACGTAATTTAATCACCACTAGCTACAAATCCCGCATTTTATTAGTACGGCGCTTTACCATTGCTGGGGTGCTTATTTTAGCCTACTTCTATCAGCAATGGTTTGGTAGTGGCAGTGCGCTAGCCAGTATGGGGTTAGTGGCTTTCTCATTAGTGTCACAATTATTGCCTGCTATTGTGGGTGGTTTATATTGGCGAAAAGGTCATGCTTATGGTGTTTATGCTGGGCTACTCGCAGGGGTCATTTGTTGGGTGCTATTTTTGATGTTGCCTATTTTAGAAGCCCCTAACCCACTAGACAGTGAACTGCAACAAACGCTTATAACTAGAGGCACCTTAATCGCATTGTTTGCTAATATTGGCTGTTACATTAGCTTTTCCTTGGGAGCTGAAGAGCGCTTAATCGATAAAATTCAAGCGGCGGCATTTGTTAATCCCAAAGATCAGGCCATTTTATCTCGTCGCTTAAATAAAAACGTAAAAGCCACGGTATACGACTTTAAAATTTTACTGCAAACCTTTTTAGGCATTCAGCGTAGCCAGCAAATTTTATCGCATTACGCACTCCATCATGATTTAAACGACAACAATGCACACCCTCGCGCTGACTTTATTGCCTACTGCGAACGCGCACTGACTGGAGTATTAGGTGCTTCCTCTGCGCAAGCACTTATTCATACAGTATCATCTGGCAAACGAATGGCGTTTGAAGAAGTGGTAAACTTTTTTGATGAAACCACACAAGCACTGCAGTTTAATCAGAACTTACTATTTACCTCACTAGAAAACTTAAGCCACGGACTATCTGTGGTAGATAAAGATCTTAACCTCGTTGCTTGGAATAAGCGCTATAGCGAAATGTTTAACTACCCTGAGGGTTTTTTACAAGTTGGCCAGCCCATTGAAGAAATAATACGGTATAACGCAGAGCGCGGTGAATGCGGCCCCGGTGAAATCGAGCGCCATGTTGATAAGCGGGTTCAGCATTTAAAAAATGGCAGCTCACATCACTTTATTCGTCATCGTCGAAATGGCCAAGTTTACGAAATGATAGGCAACCCACTACCTGATGGGGGGTTTGTAACGAGTTTTTCTGATATTACTAATCATATTAGTACGCAAAATGCGCTCGAAGAAATTAATATGGACTTAGAAAACCGCATTGAAGCGCGCACCCAAGAAGTGCAAACCATTAATAGTAGCCTGCAAGCACAAATCGATAGTCGCGTACAAACAGAGCAAGCACTTACTTTAGCTAAACGTGAAGCTGAGCAAGCGAATGATAGTAAAACTCGCTTTTTAGCACTGGCCAGCCATGATATTTTACAACCGCTCAATGCGGCACGATTATATCTCGCCGCCATTGATGAAACTCAATTAGATAGCACCAATAAAAATAACTTTAATAAGCTAGGTGATAGCCTCGATTCCACCGTGCATTTAATGTCGGCTTTATTAGAAATTGCCAAGCTAGAGCAAGGGGCAATGACCCCAAATCCTCGTCACTTTTACATTGATGATATTTTAGATCCCCTTAAAAGCGAATATGCGATTTTATCGAGCGATAAAGGACTCTCATTTAAAGTACGTTCAAATAAGCAAATAGTACACAGCGACATTACTTACTTACGCCGAATACTACAAAACTTACTGTCAAATGCGATTAAATACACCGAAAATGGCCGTGTATTAATTGCCTGTAGAAACAGAAAGCACAGTTTACGGATTGAAGTATGGGATACCGGCCCTGGTATTAGCGACATTGAACAAGCAAAAATATTTAACGACTTTTATCGAATTGAAGCTAGCGACAATAAAGGCGTTGGCTTAGGTTTAGGGGTGGTTAAACGTATGGCTGATTTATTGAGCCTGCCGATTGATGTGGTTTCATTACCTAATAAAGGCAGCCGATTTAGCATTGAAGTGCCTTATGGTGATGCGCAATTAGTACAGCAAAAACAATCCAGTCAAAATATAGTCGACAACCGCGCCGCGATAAATATTATTGCCGTTGACGACGACCCTGAAAACCTTGCAGCCATGGCTAGCCTATTAAAGCGCTGGCAGGCAAATTACACCCTATTCGATAAAGTGGACGCGGTGTTAACTTATGCAAAAGAACAGGGCGCACCTGATGTTATTTTAATGGACTATCAGTTAGGTAATGATTGGGATGGCATTACTTTAATTAAAGCGCTACGCGAAATTTGGCAAAGCGATATTCCGGCTATTTTAATTACCGCAGTGCGTGACACTGAGCTAAAACAAACCACCAAAGCCGAAAATATTCATTATCTGAGTAAACCAGTAAAACCTGGTAAGCTTAAAGCACTGCTGAACCACAGCACTTAACGATTAATAAGAGCTTAAGCCCAGTAAGTACTGGGCTTGAACTTAACTATGAATGCGCTCTCTGAGTTTTTGGAATAACCAACTAAGCCCTACCAGCGACAGCCCTAAACCAATGAAGGACAATGCTTTTAGAAGTCCCGTTAAATTTGCCATATCTATTAAAAACACCTTAACAATTACAGCGCCAAGAATACCTAAACCAACATTTTGCAGTAACCGTTGCTGTTTTAAATGCCCGGCTATCACTACCAGCGCGCCGAGTAATAACCAAATAACCGAATAGCTATATAGCTCGGCGTCGCTGGTTGCTTTATCAAGGTAGATGAAGCCGCCTTGCCAATATTGACGGATCAAGGTGTTGATAGCTAATACCGCTAATAAACCAGACACACCGAGTGTAATTTGACTCAATTTAGCATTTAACGATTTAACTAAACTCGCTAACCATAACACCAGCAGACTCGGGACCAACCAGATTAAAAGCACCCAGTTAAAGATTGGTGTTTCACCAACATAAAGACGCATTAATAACGGATTATTATCTAACGTTGTTTGAATTAACAACAGGCCAGCTAACGCTGATAAAATCAAAGCTGCAGTGCGGTATAACTTACCCAGCTGCCCTGCACTTTGCGCGCGATATAAATAAACGCAGCCTAAAGCAAGCAAGTTACAACTGAGCAAAACTTGCTCATAAAAACTTAAAGAAAACAGCTGAGGGTAGTGCCCTACCAGTTGATAACTGGTTTCGGTTGTCACAAATAACGCTAAACTATGCAGTGCTGCTCCTTCAAGCCATATTTTTAGTTTTGAAGTATTAAAACATTTAGCCGCTGCAAAAAATAACCCAATACACAGCGGGTAAACAACTAAGCTCCAATGCAAACCAAATATGCTTAGCTCATCATAACTAGGCGTCCACGGCGATAAGGTAAGGCGTAAAAGTAATGCCGCCACAAGGGCTTTTATTGGCCAGTGTGGCATAGCCACATTGTATTTTTTTATCAGTAAGCTCAGCAGTAATACTTGAACAGCCAGTGCAATGGTAAGGCCGCTATCACTCAGTAACATTGTAATTGCTAAGGTGATATTGGCGTTTGCCCCCACCCAATAACTAAAGCGTTGCCATAAGGTTGTATTATTTTGCGTAAATTTAATTAACACGGCACTCATTAAACATAGCAATACCGCCCAAAGAGGGTAAGCGGTTGCTAAAGCCGTATTTGGGATCATCGCATACAAAGTGCCCACCAAGACAAACACGCTTAATGAAGCAAGCAGATGAAAAGTTAATCGTTTTGGGTATTTATTACCAAAATAGAGTCCATAGCCACTTAACCCAAGAGCAAGTAATAGGCCTAACCCGTACTCATTTTTAAAAATAAATAACGCGTCATCAAAGGTGTAAGTTTGTTTAGCACTGACCACTAATAACAGCGCAACCAATAAAGAGACCCCTTGCCACGCATCCCAACGGCTATTTTTTAGCACTAAAAATAGTAACAAAGCGATGCTTAATAACGCCACGATTTGCCATTGTAAATTAAACACACTCAACAGCATGGCAATCATTAAAGGAGCAATAAAGGCCAGTAACAAACCGTGGTCTGGAAATAAATTAACTAACCGTTTAAAGCTGTGCGGGCGTACTTCAAGGGTGTTAAAGCCCAAGCCTAAGCGTGCAATAGCGATTAATCCTAAAATACTTAACAACGCAAAAGCGCCTATTAACCACACTGTGTCGTAGTTAAATAGAGTGAGTCCAACCAAGTACCAGCCAATATGCCCTACCCATAGTAAATACCACAGCCAAATACGCTTTACTTTATGTGCCACAACTGCTGCGGCAACACTCACAAGGGCAACATAAATAAGCAAAGAAAATAACTGCCCACTGCCCGTATTTACCCAAACAGGGACACTGTAAGCGCCTATAATGCCTATTACAGCAAGTAAAGGGCCTAACTTTATTGCCATTGCACTAGCACACACAGCAATAACTGCTAAGCCAATAAATGCCCACTCAGCACTTAGCATGCTAAAGCTGTTATAAGCCAAAAACATTAAGGCAAAACAAGTTATAAAGCCGCCACTTGCAAGGGCTGCAGGAATATAATTATTAAAGCCCTCAAAAACGATGCGTTTATAATGTAAATAATACGCTGCTGCGATTAAGCCAATACCAAATAATCCACCAGCGCTGAGCCTCATTGCTGGTGAAAGTAACCCCGCCTCTAAACTGTATTTTGCTAAAAACACGCCACCTAAAGCCAAAGCAATAGCACCAATCCAGGTCATCCAGTTTTGTTCAAAGCCAGCACGTAATTGTTTAAAAAGCAGTTCAATACTCGATGGTTTTTTAGTTATCGTTTTACGAGGTGGTGGAGGTTTAATGCTTACTGGTTTATTAACAGCAGCAGGAATATCTGAGCGGTTTAGAGGTATTGCGTTATCTACTTGAGGGTCAGCGGAGGATTTTTCATTTTTTGCTACATTTTGATTTGACTCAAACTGTAATAGTTTTAGTTTTAATACTGCAACCTCTTGTTTAAGGGTGTTCAATTGCACTAAGGCTACTAATCCACAAATAGCCCCTGCAACAATCGCAATAGATATAATAATTGCTAATCCGATTAACTCATCCATAAAGTCCCTTTTTTATCTTGTAACAGAAGTCCCCAAAAATAGCACAAGCGAAATCTATTTTATAAAATTACTATGTTTAAGCAACCTCAAGGCGATCACGGCCTGCTTTTTTAGCTCGGTATAATGCCTGATCTGCACGTTTCATTACATTTTCAAAACTCTGATCGCTGCTACGGTGCGCAATACCGATACTAACCGTTAAAGAACGCTGATTTTGTACTGTAATAGTGCGAGCAGTTTCTAGAATAGTCTGCGCAAAGTTAAGCACTTCATCAAGCTCATAACTAGGCAGGTAAGCGGCGAATTCCTCACCGCCTATGCGAGCAAAAATATTTTCATTTTTAAAAAGATGGTTCACTTTATCTGCGAACTGTTTAAGCACCTGATCGCCCACATCATGGCCAAAATCGTCATTAATACGTTTGAAATGATCAAGATCTATGATTAAAACAGTGTAAGGATTATTAACAATCTCCTTCACATGCTGATAAAAACAGCGTCGATTATACACTTTAGTTAAATCATCTATGATAAATTCTTGCGCCAACCGAGTGTGCATTCGCTGCATAAAGTGCATGGTTTTAAATAAACCATAAACGGTAATTAACATACCCAATGTGCGACATAAATCCTCTACGTAATTACTTATCCAAAGAGGCTGATGTATTACTTCATCAAGCACATCGGCAGTAGATGCTACAGTCCATAACATTAAACCGATACTGACATACAAATAGGCTTTTTTAGCTAATTGTGAGCATTGCACCATAAAGAAAATTGTAAAAATAACCACTAAGTTAATAAAGTCAGTGGTAAAGCCGTAAAGATTTTGTTTGAAATCCAATAAAGGAAAGCGCATTAACGAAAAAATTGAAAAGCCAATAATAAATGCCAGCATAGCTAAAATTAACAGTTTGTTTAATCTGGTAATTTTTACAAAGCGGCTGAGCTTAAGGCTCACTTTTTCCGGATTCATCATAGGCTGTATTTAAACTTATTATTGTTGCTAAAAACTATACCATAAACTTAAACTGCTTTATTTATATTTGTGTACTAATTATCCAGCCAATAGCAATTAAAATAGTTAATCCAATCATAGTCTTAGTTTTGTGCTTACTGATAATACGTTCAGCTTGATTGCCCGCATAATACACCACTATTGCCAAACCAAAATAACGTATAGAGCGAGCAATAGCGCTTGCTAATAAAAACAGCGCCAGAGAATACTTAGTTGCGCCAGCGGCTAGCATCGCAATTTGAAACGGAATAGGCACGATGCCTAGGCTTAATACAAACCAAAATCCTTGTGCCTGCATTTTTTGTTTTACGTTTTCAAACTGCTCAGGGCTTGAGAATGTATTGATAACCCAATCGCCAATTATATCAAATAAGTAATAGCCTAAAGCATAGCCAAATAGCGCACCTACAATACAGCCTAGTGTTGCCATAAGGGCAATTTGCCAGAGCTTTTCTCGTCGTGCTTGCATAAGTGGTACCAGCACCGCCTCGAGTGGAATGGGCACTATGGTGGATTCTAAAAATGAGGCGATAGTAATCCCACCCAACATATTTTTAGACTCAATAAACTGACGTGTTTTTTGCTTGAGCTTTTTTTGTATAGCCATAAACGTCCTGTTAGCAATTAGGTAAGTGACTAAATCATCTCATAATAAGGTTAATGCTACCTGAAGAAATACAGTCAACATAGTAATCATTATAAGACTGCTTTATTATCTTTATATACCATTATACTTTTAAAATTTTCACAATATGCAAACTGCTCGCTACATTCCCTTTAGAAAACACGACATCATTACAATGTGCGCCAAAGAGCTTAATAAAGACCAACAAACTTCTTTTAAGCAGCTTTGTGAACTTTTAGCCAGCTTAATTCACTTTCATTACCATGGCACACTTGAGTCATTAAAAAATAATTACGCGCCTTTTGATCCAAATAGCGATACTCGTTTGATAAACAGCGTGACTGATGAACAAAAAGCGCAGTGCCAACGTGATTTTGCTAAAGATTTTGCCAAAGTTCTAAACGCGGCTAATTTTGAAGTGATCACCCATCAAGACTTGCAAGATGCACTAAACGAAGAATCACTATTTAAAGTGCGCCTTGAGGTAGAGTTTGAGGATTTTGAAGAAGTGGTTTTTTATCGCCGTGGCGAGTCGCAACTCACCGAAACCATAACCAGTTTTTGGGGGTTACGTAAAAAGCCACTGCATTTTACCAACTACGATCGCGTAGCAGTATTTATCCGTTTTAAAGACAAAGCCTATTTTGAATCAAAAAATAAACTACCTATGGGGTTTGAGCCCAGCTCAACCATAGTAAAACTATTTCAAAATGTGCCAAAAGCTGACTTAGAAATGCTATTTCCTAATAGCGAAGTACGCATGCGCCCTATTGATAAAGTGATTATTGGCTCATCGGCACTTATTGGCGGTGCGGTAGTATTAGTTACCAAACTGGGCGCCTCATTACTTTTACTGTTTGCTTTGTTTACATTTTGGGGAGGGTTTAGTGATAAAGCCGTTACCATGACTCAGCAGCACTTTATTACGTTAGCCATTGGTATTGGAGTATTTGGCAGTTTTGTGTTTAAAGAGTGGAGTAAATTTAAAAACCGTAAAATTAAATTTATGAAAGCACTGAGCGATAATCTTTACTTTAAAAACCTTGATAACAACGCCGGTGTTTTTCATACCCTTATAGACGCCGCCGAAGAAGAAGACATAAAAGAAGCTCTGCTTGCCTATACATTTTTACTAAAATCAGAAAGTGGCTTAAGCGCACAAATGCTTGATGAGCAAATAGAGACGTGGTTTAAAACAAAGTATAAATGCGAGCTAGATTTTGAAATTAGCGATGCGCTTGAAAAGCTTAAACGCATGCATTTAGTAACTTGCACAAACACCCTATATAACGCGATAAATCTAGAGCACGCAAAAGCCATATTAGATGAGCGCTGGGATAACCTATTTCAATATAACTAAGCAACTCTTTACTTAACAAAAAAGCAGCTGACAATTCAGCTGCTTTTTATGTTATTACCTAATTGGTAATTAGCTAGGGTCTGTTGATCTTTCAAGGTTGAATTTGCAGCAGTTTGTTTGGTATTTAGGCAAGGCGGAGCCTATGTGGTGTGGTTATTCCCCATAAATAGGCGATAACGTAGCATCAATGCCAAACAGGCGCTGCCCTAAGGGTTCTGCCTAGGGGCGATTTACTCTTTGTTGCTC
>NZ_PNDJ01000076.1:0-11228 GCF_005887255.1 Pseudoalteromonas sp. S1609
TTCTGCCTAGGGGCGATTTACTCTTTGTTGCTCGGTTTTTACTTAGCCCACTAGGTTACAAACCTAGCGCCGCGATTAAACCGCCCCTAGTTTGAACAAATTTTAATCCGCAAAGGTCAACAGACCCTAATAGGAGTGACTATGACAGAGCATAAAAAACCACTGGTATTAATGATTTTAGATGGCTGGGGATACAGAGAAGATGAGCAAAGCAATGCCATTTTAGCTGCTAATACCCCTGTATTAGATGAGCTTTGGGCCACTCGCCCTCATACATTAATTTCAGCATCGGGTTTAGATGTGGGTCTTCCTGGTGGTCAAATGGGTAATTCTGAGGTTGGCCACGTTAATTTAGGTGCTGGTCGTATTGTGTATCAAGATTTTACTCGCATCACAAAAGCCATTGATGATGGCGAATTTGATACAACCCCTGCACTGGTTGAAAACATTGATAAAGCTGTTCATGCCAACAAAGCCGTTCATATTATGGGACTGCTAAGCCCTGGTGGCGTTCATAGTCACGAAGATCATATTGTGGCGAGTATACAATTGGCTGCAAAACGCGGCGCTAAAGAGGTGTACTTTCATGCCTTTTTAGATGGCAGAGATACTCCCCCACGCAGCGCTAAAGCATCAATTGAGCGTATTGAAGCCTTGTTTAGCGAACTTAAATGTGGCCGTTTAGCCTCATTAATTGGTCGTTACTATGCCATGGACAGAGACAACCGCTGGAACCGTGTTGAAAAAGCGTATAATTTAATCACCCTAGGTGAAAGCGACTTTGATTATGAAGATGGCGTAAACGCACTTAACGCGGCTTATGAGCGCGATGAAAATGACGAATTTGTAGCAGCAAGTACTATTACCCCAAAAGGTAGCGAATCAGTAAAAGTAAATGATGGCGACACCATTATATTTGCCAACTTTAGAGCAGACCGCGCACGCGAAATCACTCGCGCCTTTGTCGAACCTGATTTTGACGGCTTTAATAAGAAAAAATCGCCCGAGCTTAGTGCCTTTGTGATGATGACTGAATACGCTGCTGATATTGATGCGCCAGTGGCTTTTGGCCCGACGCCGCTTAATAACGTACTTGGCGAATGGTTTGAGAAACAAGGTAAAACTCAGCTACGTATATCAGAAACTGAAAAATATGCCCACGTTACCTTTTTCTTTAGTGGCGGACGCGAAAATGAGTTTGACGGCGAAACTCGCGAGCTTATCCCATCTCCTCAAGTAGCAACGTATGATTTACAGCCAGAAATGAACTCACAAATGCTTACCGATAAACTCGTTGCAGCAATAAAAAGCGGAAAGTATGATGCCATTATTTGTAACTACCCTAATGGCGATATGGTCGGCCACTCAGGTGTATTTGAGGCGGCAGTTAAAGCCTGTGAAGCAGTAGATAGCTGTATTGGTCGTGTAGTTGATGCCCTTAAAGAATATGGTGGAGAAGCACTAATAACTGCTGATCATGGTAATGCAGAGCAAATGGCAAACCTTAAAACAGGCCAAGCGCACACAGCACATACTAGCGAGCCAGTACCCTTTATTTATGTAGGTCGTGACGCACAAGCGCATACCGGTAAAGCCTTGAGCGATGTTGCACCTACTATGCTGCATTTAATGGGTTTGGAACAACCTGCAGAAATGACAGGTTCGCCAATTATGGTGTTGAAATAATTTATGAATAAAAGCGCATGCCGCATCATTGCGTGTATATGTGTACTAAACTCATTAGCCACTGGCGTTGCAGTGGCTAATGAAGATCGTACCAAAAAAGACCTATCCCAAGTACAAGTTGCTTTAGAGCAAAGCCAAGCTGAGTTTCAACAACAGCAAAAAGAAATAGCTAAACAGCAGCAAAAACTAAAAACACATGAGCTCGCTATAGCGAAAAACGCTAAAGCACTTAATATGGCTGAGCAATCCGTTAAAAAAACACAACAACAGCAAGCAGAGCAACAACAACGCGCGGCAAAGCTTGAAAAACAACAAGCCCAATTTCAACGTATTTTAGCAGCACAATTAAAAAGTGCTTATATGGCAGGTAGCGATGACTATTCAAAAATGTTACTTAACCAAGAAGATACCGCCAAATTTGAACGCACACTTAGCTACTATAACTACCTGAATAAAGCTCGTATAAAGCAACTTGATGATCTTAAAGCACTGCAAGTTGAGATTGCAAAAAATCAAGCTGAGCTTGCGAAAACAAAAGAGAGGCTCGTTGCTTTATTTGAGGAACAAAAAAGACGACAAGCAGCACTTCTTGGGGCTAAAAATGAGCGCCAAGCAAGCTTACAAAACCTAAAAAAGCAGTTAAATAGAACCAAAAATTCCATTAGCTATTTAGAAGAAAACGAACAAACTCTGATTGCCACTATCAAAGAACTTGAAGAAGAAGAAAAAGTCACAAAAATTGAACTACTTGGCTTAAATCGTAATAAAGGAAAATTAAACTGGCCGAGCAAAGGGAAATTAGCGCATAGGTTTGGTCAACGTAAACACGGCGGAATAAACTGGAAAGGCGTATTAATTTCTGCATCTGAAGGGACTTCTGTTAATAGCATTGATAATGGCCAAGTAGTGTTTGCCGATTGGTTAAAAGGTTATGGCTGGGTAATCGTACTCGACCACGGCCAAGGCTTTATGAGCTTATACGGACACGCACAAACCTTGCTAAAAGACGTGGGTGATATGGTCAGAGAAGGTGAAAGTGTTGCATTAGTTGGGCAAAGCGGTGGACAAGCCGATTCTGGTCTATACTTTGAAATACGTCATAAAGGGCGTGCTGTTAATCCCATAAAATGGTGCAGGCGTATTTAATATCAAAATAGCTGCATCCTGTTAGAGGCAGTTATGATAAACACACACATTTGCCAACAAAAAACTTCTGTGAAAAAGCGAGCACCCTGCTTGTGTTTTATCTTATTTTTTTTATTAGTGCTTTTTGGCTTTATAAATACTACCTATGCAAGCTCGGTTAAAGACTTAGAAAGCCAAAAAATAAATGAAATACTGTTTAATATTCACACCTACTACGTTGATGATTTAGCACTGCAAAACAGTGAGTATATTGAATACAACTCGTCTCAATTTGAACGCTTATACTCTAAGCTCGATGCCTACTCTAAGTATTTAGATAAAAATGAGCTAAATGCATTATTTAATAACACTAATGGTCGCTATACCGGCCTAGGTATAGAAGTAAAAAGCATCGAGCAACGCACCACGATTGTTAAAGTACTTAATAATTCACCAGCCAAACAAGCAGGACTTCGCTCAGGCGATATAATTACTACCGTTAATCAGCACTATGTAGAAAATAGTCCGATTGATTTAGTTGCACAATACATCAAAGACAGTGCTAACGGTAAAGTACAGCTAAGTATTACCCGTAATAACACTCAAACACCGCTAATATTTAATCTCAGTAGAAAACAAATTAAGCTAACGAGTGTAACCAAGCAACTACTTGACTCAGGTAGCGGTTACATCGCTATTAATAACTTTTCTAATCACACTTTACATGAGGTTGCCTTGCAAATAGCCGCCATGCAAAACCATTATGGCCATTCATTAAAAGGCCTAATTATTGATTTACGAGATAACCCGGGAGGCACTTTAAAGAGTGCAGTTGCGGTAGCAGACCTGTTTCTTCAAGATGGTTTAATTGTAACGACCAAAGGGCGTTTTTATGATTCGAACCAATCTTTTTACGCTAAACGCGGCGATATTTTGAAAGGTGCTCCGATTGTTGTCCTGATTAATGAAAACTCAGCCTCAGCAGCAGAAATACTGGCTGCAGCGTTAAAAGAAAATCTACGTGCAAAAATAGTAGGGAGTCAGTCGTTTGGTAAAGGAACAGTGCAATCACTTATTCCATTAGGCGACGGCGATACCGCCTTAAAACTAACCACCGCACGTTACTTTACGCCACTGGGAGAGTCTATTGAAGGGATTGGCGTAACTCCAAATGTGGCGATTAATCAAACAACACTTCCACAAACAAATAAAGCCGTTATAATAAAAAATGAACAATCAGAACAAAACACCGTTTTTAACGCTGAAGAATTAGCCGATATCCAGTTAGTAAAAGCAAAACAGCTACTTAGCATGCAATAAAAACGGTAAACTATTTAAAGATAATAAAAATTATAAAACGTGAAAATTATAAATTTAATGGTGTTAGCTGGGCTTTTTTTAATCCTATTTGCTGCACCCTATGGTGTTAAAGCCAAACAAATAGCCATAGTGATCGATGACATAGGTTATCATCAACGTGACCTAGAATTCCTAAGTTTACCTGGGCAATTGTCTTATTCAATTTTGCCTCATACCCCCTATTCTCAAATATTTGCAACCCTTGCTAGTCAGTCAAATAAAGAGCTCCTGTTGCATGTGCCTATGCAAGCTTTAAATGGTAAAAAGCTAGGCCCTGGGGCACTTACTTTAAATATGGATAAAGCACAACTTCAACAAACACTCGGTAATGCACTGGCGAGTTTGCCACAAGTTAAAGGGGTTAATAATCATATGGGTTCTGCACTCACTCAGCAAAGCCAAGCAATGAAGTGGACCATGGAAGTACTTAAAAAGCGTCAGTTGTATTTTCTCGATAGCCGAACAACCGAATTAAGCCAGGCGCAAAACGCAGCTAACTTTTTAGGGGTAGAAAATATTGGTCGGCATGTATTTTTAGATAATATAACTACCCCTGAGCAGCTTCAACTTAGGCTAGAAGAGCTAAAATCAAAAGCAACTAAATATCAGTTTGCCATTGCAATAGCGCACCCCTACCCCGAAACCATCGACTTTTTACGTCACGCTTTACCGCAATTAACCGAGCAAGGATTTGAATTGGTGCCAGTATCACAACTGGTAGAACGTAAGTATGTGCAAATAGCCCAACAACAAGCCATTTCATTAAACTGATGGAGTAAGCGAGCGCCTTACCCCAACAGTTAATTAAACTTAATTATAAGTATGCTGCTTATAAAATAAACGTTGCTACTTTAGCATTTAAGTCTGTAGCTCTGTCTTTTAATACTTCGGCTTGGCTTAAATGCGCGGTAGCTGAGGTAGTTATTTCATCGGTTACATCTTTAATAGCAACCGTATTTCTAGTAATTTCATTGGTCACTTGCGTTTGCTCTTCTGCTGCAACCGCTATTTGACCCGCCATATCAGAAATCTCATTTACCGCCAAAGTAATTTCTTCTAGTGCGTGTGCGGCAGCATTTACATCATCCACACTATTGTTGGCATAGCCCTTACTGCTGTCCATCAAGCTCACGGCTTTTTTAGTGGTGTTTTGTAAGGTTTCTATAGTGGTATAAATTTCGGCTGTAGAGTTTTGTGTTCTTCTTGATAGCACACGCACCTCATCGGCAACCACTGCAAAACCACGCCCCTGCTCTCCCGCCCGAGCGGCCTCTATTGCTGCATTAAGCGCTAAGAGATTTGTTTGCTCAGCAATTTCTTGAATGGTAGTCAAAATGCTCGAGATAGCCTGAGCATGCAAACTTAATTCACCAATAACTGTGGTAGTTTGGTCTATTTCTCCCGCCAGTGAATTAATCGTGTTTCTGGTTTTATCAACTAACAGCTTACCTTCATGACTACTTTGCGCCGATTGTTGCGATGCGGTTGCGGTGTTTTCTGCATTGGCGGCAATTTCATGGGTTGCACTGGCCATTTCTGTGACCGCAGTAGCAACCATAGCTACTTCTTGTTGCTGACGCTGTAACTCACTAACACTGTTTTGATTAGTGATTAGGCTTTTCTCTGCATCAAAGTCTAAGTCCGTTGCTAGCTGGCGAATATGGCTTATCAGTTCATGCTGACTACTTACAAAGCGGTTAAAACTATCAGCCAGTACCCCAACTTCATCTTGCGTATCAACAGTTATACGTTGAGTTAAATCACCGTTACCATCTGCAATTGTTGATAAAGCTTGCGATACTCGGCTCAAAGGTGCGAGCAATACACCCAATAGCCATGAAATAGCCAACACACTCAGTAAAAGTGCTACCGCAACCAGCACTAATTGAGTCAGCAATAAACTAATAAGCGGAGCCTCTAAAGTTTGTTTATCCAATACAAACAACAACTGCCAATCTGTATTGTTAATGTTTTCACCCCAAACTAGCTTCTCTCGGCCTTCACCCTCAAAGTAAACAGGCGTAAATTCATTATTTTGACTATTAGATAAAATTACTTGGTTATTAATTTTAGAATCAACCTGAGTAATATTTGCCATTACTTTTCTAGCGTCTTTATAGGCAATCACAGTGCCATCTTTATGCATCATAATGGCGTATCCATCTGCAGGTAAAGACATTGTATTGACGCTATCGACCAAGGTCTCAATCGACAAATCCCCCGCAACCACACCGCTTCGTGTGGTTTTAGCAATAGAAACAACCAACAGATTATAGGCGGTATCTAAATAAGGTTTGGTAATTACGGTATCACTTTTGAGTTGTGCTTGTTTATACCATGGACGAGTGCGCGGGTCGTAACCGGTGCGATCAATACTGGGATCAGAGTCAGTCATTTTTCCGCTGTTACTTCCAAAGTATGTTAACTGAAAGCCACCTGAAAATGCTGCCTGCTGAAGTGCGCTGAGCGTATTGCCCTCAACCTTATTCGCAACCGATTTAATTATCTGCTGACGACTAGCTAGCCAATCTTCAATACTCGCAGCCTGTTGCTTACCTGATTGGCTTACGTTATCAATACTGCTTTTTAACAGTAACGTTTTTTGAGAGGTGTAGCTATTCCACGACAGCAATACAATAATAACAGCTAGGGCAAGAACCACCGATAGTAAGATTTTTTTCTTTAGTGAATATGAGTTCATATTGAGTGTAAATACTCGCGTTAAATGAAATTGAAAGGCAATAAGCACAGCAATTAAATGACTTAATTTAGGCTACGGTTTGAGTGACAAGTCGCTCAAGTGCGCGAATATTTTCATATACCCAAATTAAAAACAAACTAAAATCATGTATTTAAATTAAAACCAAACTTATTCATTAATTTTAAATAGCGTATATTTAATTAAAAGATACATAGATGTGACTAGAGGTAAGCGGAACAAGAAAAACGATACTTTCTATTAACCTTTTTAGTTAGCTTTTTTAGTTAAAAAAAAGCCCCGCATTTTCATGCAGGGCTTTATCAATTTTTTAGTGCGATTAACTCATCGCGCTTTGTAATTTTTTCATTGCTGTTTTTTCCAGCTGGCGAACACGCTCTGCTGATACGCTGTATTTTTCAGCCAACTCTTGCAGTGTAGCCTTATCGTCTGACAACCAACGAGCACTAACAATATCTTGAGAACGTTCATCGAGAGTTTTCAAGGCGCTAAACAAACGCGTATGTGACTGTTCTTGCCATTGTTGCTGTTCAATATCGTCAGCTAAATCCGCAGAACCATCGGTTAAGTACTGTACCGGTGAGTAAGTACTAGTTGGCGCGTCATCATTATCGTCGCCAGTTAAATCAAAGCCCATGTCTTGGCCGCTCATACGCGATTCCATTTCACGCACTTCTTTTTCACTCACACCTAGCTCGCTAGCTACTGTGCTCACTTCAGCTTGGTTAAACCAACCTAAACGCTTTTTATTTTTACGTAAGTTAAAAAACAATTTACGTTGTGCTTTGGTTGTCGCTACTTTAACGATACGCCAGTTCTTAAGCACAAACTCATGAATTTCGGCTTTAATCCAATGAACGGCAAATGAAACCAAACGTACACCCACTGATGGGTCAAAACGTTTTACTGCTTTCATCAGTCCGATGTTACCTTCTTGAATTAAATCAGCTTGAGGTAACCCGTAGCCCGAGTAGCTTTTAGCTATGTGCGCTACAAAGCGCAAATGCGACATAATGAGTTGCTTTGCAGCACTAAGATCGCCTTCTTCCTGAAGTCTTTTTGCAAGTTCCTGCTCTTGCTCAACTTTAAGCATAGGAATAGTACTAACAGCTTGAAGGTAGCCGTCCATACTTGCGCTTTGTTGCCCAACTGTAAGTGCCATTGCGTATAAATCTTTACTCATTTTTCACCTCGGTGATAAACATTTGAAACCATCTTAGCACTCTTTTAGTAAGAGTGCTAACTTGAATTTAAAACTTTTTTGAATCATAAATCAAGTGGTTTTTTTAGTGTTAAGTCAGTTTACGCTAGGCGACTGAATAACCTATGAATTGATTTAGCCAAAACAAAAAATAACCTTTTTGCTTTGGCTTTTTTATTATTTTAAACTTAAAACATGACAGTTTTAAGAATTATATTAGGGCCTTAAACCTTATCGGGTTCTATTTCTGAGATGTAACGATTAACCGATAAGTAAGAACCTATAAAGCCCAAGCTAGTAGCAAGTAATACCAACGCGCCAAACTCATTAAGACTAAGCCCTATTAGCGTAAAACTGGTTTGATACACCCCTGCAACACTGCTTACTGCAGCAGATAGCCACCACATCATTAATGCTACACAAATAAAGGCAAACAATCCGCCAATCACGCCATACCAAATGCCAGTCCATAAAAAGGGAGCGTGTATAAAGGTATTGGTTGCCCCTACTAGCTTCATTACCTGTATTTCTTCTTTTTTATCCATAATAGATAAACGAATTGTATTGCCTATAATAAGCGTCACTGAGGTAAGTAATAATAGCGCAATCGTGATTACACTCTCTTTTAACAAACTTAGTAATGCATTTAGGCGCTCAAGCCAAGCGATATCAAGCTTGCCAAAGTCAACTTCGCGTTCGGCTTCAAGTTTTTTAAGCAATTGCTTAGCTGCATTAGGTTGGCTATGTCGTTGTGTTGGTGTGACTAAAACTACATTCGGTAACGGGTTGGTATCTAAATACTCTAAAGCCTGACCAAAGCCAGACATTTCTTTGAACTCATCCAAAGCCTCAGTGCGAGAAATAAAAGTCACAGTTTGTATTTCGGGATATAGCGCTAAGCGTTTAACTAAGGTTTGCGTTTCTTTCTCGCTCATATTTTCTTTTACAAACAAGGATATTTCGCTGGCTTGCTCAAAACCACTACTCACTTGCTGCACATTTTTTACCACTAAATATAGTGTAGCGGGCAAGGTTAAACTCAAACCGAGTACTGCAATGGTCATCATTGAAGCCAATGGCGTGCGCCACATTTCTCCTAGGCTGTACACACCTTGGCGAAAAATATTAATAATAAAAAAGTAACCGCCAGAGAATACTGACTTTTTTTGTTTATCATTACTATTTTGACGGCTTTTGAACAGTAAACTCATAATCCCCCCTCAGCCAGTGGATCTTGGCTCATTCGTCCATCATGAAGCGTTAAACTGCGGTACTTCATCCGTGACACTAAGCCCAAATCATGAGTGGCAATTAAAACCGTGGTGCCATGTTTATTAAAGTCTTCAAACAGGCGTAATATTTCCATTGATAATTCAGGGTCTAAGTTACCGGTAGGTTCATCGGCTAGCAATATAGGTGGCGAATTGACGATGGCTCGTGCAATCCCGACTCGTTGTTGTTCACCACCAGAAAGTGTAGAAGGGTGACAGCGCACTTTATCTAACAAGCCCACTTTATCAAGCGCTCCATGTACACGTTTGGCAATTTGCTTGTGGTGAGTCCCTTCAATAATTAAGGGCAAAGCAACGTTATCAAATACCGTATATCGCTCTAATAATCGATGATTTTGAAAAATAATACCAATGTCGCGACGTGCATACGGAATTTGACGGGAATTTAATTTATTTAAATCCACGCCATTAATAAACACGTTTCCTGCAGAAGGACGTTCCATTAAGCTAATAAGCTTTAATAGTGTACTTTTACCAGCCCCACTGTGACCAGTTAGAAAGGCCAATTCGCCAGGCTTTATATGAAAGTTCACTTTTTCAAGCGCACGGTGTCCACCGGCATAGGTTTTACTTACTTGCTGAAAATTTATCATTTTTTATTATTGCCAATTTATTGTTAGCCTTAGGCTCTAAAATAAAATGGTATTCCTCGCAATTAAAAAGGGAGCAGGCTCCCTTTTGGTAAATTAAGCGTCGTCCTCATCTTGACTAAATAGCGCGTCAATAAAGTCATCGCTCTTGAAGGTACGTAAATCATCAATACTTTCACCTACGCCAATGTAACGAATAGGAATATTAAACTTATCGGCAACGGCAAAAATAACCCCACCTTTAGCAGTACCATCAAGCTTTGATAATGTGATACCTGTTAAACCTACACATTGATTAAATAGGTTTACTTGGCTAATTGCATTTTGGCCTGTACCAGCATCAATAGTCAGCATCACTTCATGAGGTGCATCAGGGTCTACTTTTTTCATTACACGGGCTATTTTTTCAAGCTCTTGCATTAAGTTATCTTTATTTTGCAAGCGCCCTGCTGTATCAGCAATTAACACATCGACATTACGTGCTTTTGCAGCTTGAAAAGCATCAAATACTACCGATGCACTATCAGCACCTGTATGTTGAGCTATTACCGGAATGCTGTTGCGCTCACCCCATACTTGAAGCTGCTCTACCGCTGCAGCTCTAAAAGTATCACCGGCAGCAAGCATGACCGACTTACCTTGATTTTGGAATTGCTTGGCCATTTTACCAATGGTGGTGGTTTTACCTACGCCGTTTACCCCTACCATTAAAATAACAAAAGGTTTTTTATCTGCTGGTATTTCTAAAGGCTGCTCTGCTGTTTTTAGCATAGTTGCCATTTCTTGTTTCATAAGCTCATAAAGCGCATCACCATCTTTAAGTTGCTTGCGATCGGCTGCATCAGTTAAATTATCAATGAGCTTCATGGTGGTATCAACACCGAGATCAGCAGTAAGTAACTGAGTCTCTAGCTCTTCAAATAACTCGTCGTCAATTTTTTTACCGCTAAAAATTGACGAAAAACCAGAGCCAATATTCACTCTAGTTTTAAGTAAGCCTTTTTTAAGACGAGAGAAAAAGCCTTCTTTTTTAGGTTTTTCCGCTTTTTTTGCTTCTTCCTCTGCAAGCTCTGCGGTCAGTCGCTGTTGTTCTAGGCGTTCAGCCTCTTCTTCAGCTGCAATACGTTCTTGCTCTAAACGTTCATTCTCTGCTTGCTCTGCTGCAATGCGCTGTTGCTCTAAACGCTCATGCTCAGCTTGTTCTGCTGCAATACGCGGTGGGGGTCGCGGCGCCGTGTCAGCTGCCACGGCGGCCG
>NZ_PNDJ01000077.1:0-10407 GCF_005887255.1 Pseudoalteromonas sp. S1609
TCCTCCTGCGCCCACCACTTTCATACATAAGCCGACATTGAGTCGGTTTTTTTGTGCCTGAAATTTGAGAAAGTCTTCAAGATATCAGTTAAACCAAATTATACACGCCGCTAAATTTTGCATTCAGCCACTTCTCTAAAAGCGCAGCGCCTCTTAACCTCTTTGTGAATAACGCCCTTAAAAACTTAAATATACAAAGAACTTGCTTATATTAGCAGCGCAGCGTCTCATTGCTAAAACCTAAGCTGCTCTTTAAACTCGGCTGTGTTATTTTGAACGTCTTGTTTAAAAGGATCTTGCTGTATGTTTAAAACCGTATTTTTTATATTCTTATTTATTTTAAGCGCACTTTTTACTGTTACCGCACACGTAAATGAGGCTAAACATACAATCGCCGTAGGTGCAGAACAGTTTGCTTTGTACTTACCGCAATTAAAAAATAAACGTGTAGGGCTGGTGGTCAATCAAACTTCTGTCGTGGGGCAAACGCATTTAGTTGATAGCTTGCTGGCTAAAAACATCAATATTACTAAAATTTTTGCACCTGAGCATGGCTTTCGAGGCGATCATGACGCGGGAGCGCATGTTAAAAACGCCGTTGATAGCAAAACTGGTATTCCACTGATTTCTATTTATGGCAAAAACAAAAAACCAAGTATCGAAGCTCTTAGCAATGTAGATGTTATTATTTTTGATATTCAAGATGTAGGCGTGCGCTTTTATACCTACATAAGCTCTATGCATTACATGATGGAAGCCGCAGCCGAGCAAGGTATTGAGTTTATTGTGCTTGATAGGCCAAATCCTAATATTAGCCACATTGATGGGCCAATTTTAGAACCGCAGTTTAAATCGTTTGTGGGTATGCACCCAATCCCTGTATTACACGGTATGACGGTAGGCGAGCTGGCTAAAATGATCAAAGGCGAGGGCTGGATCAATCAAGCGGCTAATTTACAACTGAGCGTGATCAGTGTTGCTCATTACACCCGCACCAGTCGTTATAGCTTGCCGGTAAAACCAAGCCCTAATTTACCCAACGATCAATCAATAGCGCTGTATCCGTCGTTGTGCTTTTTTGAAGCAACCCCTGTTAGCATAGGTAGAGGAACTGATTTTGCCTTTCAGGTCATAGGTTATTCGCCAGTGGCGCTTGGAGAATTTAGTTTTACCCCGCGTTCAATAAAAGGCGCAGCGCTTAATCCAAAGTTTAAAAACCAGATGGTGAAAGGGATTGATTTACGCCATAGTGATACCACTGGCTTAAACTTAAATTATTTAATTAATGCTTACCAGCAACTGACTCAGGCTAAACAGCCGTTTTTTGAACGTGCCGACTTTATGGATAAACTCGCAGGAACTGATCAGCTCAGGCTTGCCATAGAAGCGGGGCGAACAGCTGAGGAAATTAAGCAAAGTTGGCAAGCGGGGCTTGAGCAATTTAAACAGCAAAGAGCGCCTTATTTGCTCTACCAATAAAGGAATGGGTGTGTATTTAAATTTTTCCGTGTTAGCAAAGCGTACTTTTTTTAACGCGCTGACAATTGCGCTTTGCTTTATTATTACCGGTTGCAGTGGCGCAAGCAGTGCAATTAAATCTCAGCGCCCGTTTATTCCTAATCAAATACAAAGCCTCGCTCATGCTCAGGTGATTGCCACCTTTCCTGAGTCCAACCCCAGCAGCAGAGAATATGTAAATAATCGTGGCACCTTTAAAGCGTATAAAGGGCGCGGAAAATTATTACTACAAAATGAAAGTGCCTTAAGTGCCGATATTTATATTAATAATAAAAAGTTAGCGCTTGATACCCTGCAAAAAAATACTGAGTATGACTTTAATTTAGGGCAGTACACTCACAACGGAGTTAACACTTTTAAGGTTGATAACATTCAACCTGCTGACGGCAGTTTAACTCTGCGATTTGCCTTTGCTACTCTAAATAGCTCAGCGGCTAAAACTATTGATTTTAGTGCGGTAGATAAGCTAATAGAAAAAGATGTAAGTGCGGGCTTTCCTGGTGCGGTACTAGCGATTGTTAAAGCGGGTAAGATATTAAAATTAACCGCTTATGGTGATGCCAAGCAATATCAGCAAAATGACTTAATGTTGTTACGCCCAGAGCCCATGCAAACAAATACACTCTTTGATTTAGCCTCAAACACAAAAATATTTGCTACTAACTTTGCGTTAATGAAACTAGTAAGCGAAGGGCGATTAAACATAAATAACAGAGTGAGTGATTACCTAACAGAATACCAAGGCGATGGACGAGAGCTGCGCCAAGTTAAAGACTTACTCACTCATAAAGCCGGTTACCCGCCAGTGTTTGATTTTCATCGAAAAGACACCCGCTATGGCGAAGCGTTTTTTTCACAAGCCAGCGACACCACTAAACAATTACTGCTTACCAGCGTACCACTCGCCAGTGAGCCAAGCGCCCAGCATGTTTACTCTGATATTGATTACATGATTTTAGGGGTTTTAATTGAGCGTATTAGCGGCCAACCACTCGACGAATACCTAGAGCAGCATATTTACGCGCCTTTAAAGCTTAACAACACTTTATTTAACCCGCTTAAAAAAGGCTTTAATCGTCAGCAGTTTGCCGCCACGGAGCTAAGTGGAAATACCCGCGATGGCCGTATTCATTTTGATAATATTCGCACCAATGTATTGCAAGGGCAGGTACATGATGAGCGTGCTTTTTATTCACTTGATGGTGTAGCAGGCCATGCAGGACTATTTAGTAATGCCCCCGATTTGGCCGTTTTATGCCAAGTGTTACTCAACAAGGGCGGTTACGGCGATAAGCAAATTTTTAATGCCAGTAGTTTGGCGCAGTTTTTAACCCCACAAAGTACCGATGAAACCTACGGCTTAGGTTTTCGTCTTGCAGGAAATAATCAAGCGCGGCGCTGGCACTTTGGCCCGTATGCCAGCCCACAAGCTTATGGACACACAGGTTGGACTGGCACAGTAACAGTGATTGATCCCGCTTACGATTTAGCTATTGTTTTACTTACCAATGCACGCCATTCACCAATTAAAGGTAGTGAAAAACGTTATCAGTTTGTAGGTAAAAACTTTGAAACAGCTCAATATGGTTCTATTGTTTCATTAATATATGAGGCGCTGTTAAATCAGTAAACTCAGTGAGTGACTTAATGGTGTAAATCTATTAAGTTAACTGCTTACTATTAACTAACCAAGGCTGTTAAAGCCGCGTTTATTATAAAAATTAAAAAGGTTTGTTTATGCATTGGTATTCTATTTTGCCACCGCTGATTGCCATTATTATTGTGTTTTGGCGCAAAGAAGTCATTATGGCACTGCTTGTTGCGGTAATTTCATCGGAATTTTTACTTGCCCTACAAGGTGAAGGAAATAGCGTATTTACTACGTTTTTAAATAGCATTGAGCGCATAGTTGCTGTGGCCAGTTCCCCCGGTAATACCCGTATTCTCATCTTTAGTATTTTAATAGGTGCCTTACTTGCCTATATTCGCGAGTCTGGCGGTGTTGCTGCTACCGTTAATTTACTAATGAACAAAGGCGTTGCTAAAAGTAAGCGCCAAGTGGGCTTTTTAACTATGTTTACCGGCGTTGCGGTATTTATAGAGTCAAACTTAAGTGTGCTTACCTCGGGTATTTTATCTCGCGGCCTGTTCGACAAATTTAAAATGAGCCGCGCGCGTTTAGCTTACATAATCGATAGCACCAGCGCCCCTGTGTGTATTTTAATTTTATTAAATGGCTGGGGTGCATTTGTACTGGGCTTGTTAGGTAATTACGAATTAGGCGAGTCGGCGGTATCGGTATTGTGGGGCAGCGTAGGCTATAACTTTTACGCCATAATCACCTTGGTTATTGTTTTTTATACCATTGCCTTTGATAAAGTTCATGGCCCAATGAAAGTAGCCGAGCAAAAACTAGAGCTACAAACAACCGAGCTAAAAGAAGAAGTAAAAGGCTCTAAAGCACGCTTTATGTTGGTGCCATTACTTACGCTGATTGTGAGCATGGTCGGTTTTATGTTTTATACCGGTAACGGCGTACTTGCCGAGGGCAGCGGTTCAAAATCAGTATTGTACGCCACCGTTTTAGCTATTGTTGTAGCCTATTGTTTAATGATTGGATCGCGCCAGTTTACCCACCACCAATTAGTCGATACCGGCTTTAAAGGCATGGGCGAATTACTCCCACTGGTAAGTATTGTATTGCTCTCGCTGACCTTGGGCGCAAGCTTAAAAGAGCTAGGTACAGGCGTGTTTGTCGCATCTTTGGTTGGCGATTACTTACCAATATATTTAATAGTGCCAGTGCTGTTTTTAACCGGTGCGGTTATGTCGTTTACTACAGGTACATCGTGGGGCACATTTGCCATACTTATCCCCATTGGCGTACCGCTTATTCAAGCGCTTGGTTTGCCGCCATCGCTGGTGGTAGGCGCTATTTTAGGCGGAGGAATATTTGGCGATCATTGTTCCCCTATATCCGACACCAGCGCAGTATCGGCCATCGCCTCAGGTTGTGATTTACTCACCCACGTTAAAACCCAATTACCTTATGCGTTAGTAGGCGGCGGCCTAACGTTTATGGCGTACCTAGTAACGAGCTTAATTGTTTTGTAGGTTGGCTAGAGCGTAGCGAAACCCAAAAAGTGAGTGAGTTTAAAGCCTGTAAATCTGCAGGCTTTTTTATAGGTTTACTCTTGAACTTTGAGTTGTTTATTTCCTTCAATATACAGGGTATCTCCATCCCAGCCTTGGTAAGTTCTAGGGTTCATATAATCTATAATGGCATTATCTTTTGGAAAGATACTCATTTTTCCTTTGTACGCTATATCTCCGGATACAAAATATATTTCACCTAGATATTCATTTGCTTCTAAATTTTTATTCTTTTCTATTAAGACAAATACACCGCCGTCTAAACCACCGACCCAAAAAGCTTTATCTGGTACTCCACTGGGCTTATTCGGTATCTCAGGCTCGCTTTGTTGAAAATCGCAGGCAGATACAAATATTAAGGTTAATAATAGGAATAGTATTTTTTTCATTTAAACTCTCTCAAGCCTTCAATCTTCAATGTTTTACTTTTGTATTTAACGAATTAAAAGTTATTTGAATTTCGCAGCTTTATTAGGTTTTTTGTTAACTCCTCGAATTGAGACCATATTTGAGGGTTGTTCTTTTGAATACGTCTATGAAATATATATCCTTCGTATCGATGAAAGCTACTTGTTATCTCATGGCCAGATAATAAGTTTAAAGCTTTTATTTCATATGCCTTTAAGTCAATTCCTATAGCTAACTGCTCATATTTATTAAGAATGTTATGAAGTGTATTTTTTGTATCAGGTAGGTTATCCATTTCCCTGATTTCTTTGGCATGGAGCTTACCTGAATACTGTGTATTAAAGGCAGTAATGAATGGGATAATTTCTTGATAAAACTTTTCCCAATATTCTAGAGTTGATTTTACTCTTTCTTTTTTTGAGTTAATCATATAAATATAAATGCCAAAAAGAAATGAGAATCCAGTAAACAGTACCGCAACTATTTTGCTTATTTCTATGATGTAATTTAATTCCATTTCTTTAGTTCCATTTAAGTATTTAGATTTGAGTTAAGTTTCAGGTTAAGTTAATTAAAAATTAAGCCCTACACTGCTTCGCTCCAACCCCTGCATGTTTAAGCCCTATAATCTGCCCTTTGCCGTTATGTGCCATAGCGAGTATGTCACCCGTATTTATATTACTTTCAACTGCATGTTTTCCTTTTAAATCACTGAGCAGTGACTGCTTAATTTGTACGAGTACCTCGTCATTGCAGCTGGCTATGTACCAGTCGTTGTCGACCTTTACGAGCGTGCCGTATTCTATATGGTGTTGTTGATGGCGGCGTAAGTCGTTTGCTAATTGGGTGTCGAGCGCGCGTTTTTGTTGCGTTATGGTGCTTGCGTAGCTACCTGTTTGATCTATTTCATGCGTTGTTATAAACGAGTAGTCGTGTATGTCTATGGTGTTTAATACGGTTTTAGGGGCAGTATTTATCACGTTGTTACTGTCGAGCACTATGAAAGCCAGTAAGCCCAATGCGCAGGTAAGGCTTGTGAGTTGTAGGGCAAAGCCAAGCTTTTTAGGTTGTTTTTGGATTACGCTATGTTTTAACGCCTGTTGCTGAGCGTGCGAAAGTCTGGTGCGTGCTTTACGCTCGTTATAATGTTGTGTGAGCTTTTCATCAAACTGCTCATCAGGCTTGTTCATTATAATCTCCTAATAATTGTTTTAGGTTTTGTTTGGCGTAGCGTAGCCTTGTTTTTATGGTTTGGGCGTTGCTTTGCGTTATAAGTTCTATATCGGCAAGGCTAAAGCCTTCTTGTTGTAAGGTGATGGCTTCGCGCTGCACAAAGCTAAGTTGCTTGAGCGCAGCATTAAACGCTTCATAACTTATGTGTGTGTCGCCTATGTGTGAGTCACTATTTGTTAATCCATTTTGATTGTTATTTTGCGCTGGTAGTTGGCTGTTTTCGTCAAGCTCGACAAAGTGTTGCTGTTTACGGTATTCGTCTATCAGAGTGTTACGTGCGAGTTTAAATAACCAGGCTTTAGGCGTGGTTTGTGCTTGGTAAAGGTGGCGCTTTTCAATAACCTTTAGCCATGTTTGTTGGCTTACGTCGTATGCTAAATGTGTATTAGACTGGGTAACTAGGTAGTGATATAAATCGTTACTGTATAAGGCAATAAGCTGCTCTAAGTGGCGATTGTCGCCACTTTTTGCATACCGCGCCATGCAGTCTTTGCTTGGCGCTTCAAATAACCATGACTTAATACTCAATAGCATAGGCGCTTATTCCTTTACTGCGAACTGTCTAATTTAAAATCAAGCTGTACGGTTTGACCTGTTTGCAATTGTGCCACACCTTCAATTACTTTTGGACGATATTTCCAGCGTTTAATTGCGCGAAGTGCTTCGCGATCAAATATGCGTTTTGGTGCGGCATTTACTACTGTGGCATCAATCACTTCACCAGTGGGTGAAATATTAAAGCTAAGTTGCACCCAGCCTTCTATACCATCACGTGCTGCGCTAGTTGGGTACTTTGGATTTATGCGCACAATGGGTGAAGCATCTCCCGTAGGGCGGGTCAGTGTTTGCTTCATATCGTTACCAAATCCGTCAATTACTATGGGTGGTGCTGTGCTTATTGCTGTTATTGGCTCATTGCTAGGTGTTACACGTGGTGGTGCTTTAGGCGGCACTTTAGGTGTGGGTGGTGGCGGTATTCTTTTAATATGCGTGGTTTGTTTATCTTCTGGTGCTTGAAAAATCTCAACAGTAATATCATCACCCAATTTTATAGGTGCTCTTTGTTCGCCACTAATTAAGTATTGCATAAAGGCGAATGCAATAAAGGTCATCACAGCACCGCCAAGAACAGCTGTTGATGTTTTGAACATGGGGTTTTTAGGAAATTCAAGTGTGTGCATAAGCCGCTCCAAATTAACTTATTATGTTGTTTCAGAGCTATAACGGCTGGCAAATAGAAAAGGGGTGAAATCGTTTTAAAATTTTATTAAAAATACAGGGGTAGTATTTTACCTATATAAAAGGTCTCTTGATTTTTTTATTTTGGGTTGGCTAAAAAGAATGTAGTTATTTTAAGTTTTGCCTGTTATTTTCTATTTTCTATTTTCTATTTTCTATTTTCTATTTTATTTACTCTAGGTAGATGAAATTTAGAGCTTTAAGTTGCTTCCCTGCTGTTGTTAGATTTTGCTTCTCAGTAGTGGCGGTGGCAACATTCAGGCATGCTCATTAAAAAGGATTTTATAAATGAAAAAAGCAATATTCGTTTTTTTATTATTTGTTAGTGCGTGTTCATATTTCGAAAGTGAAACAGAGCAAGCTAATCGTTTATCCAAAACACACCAAGTAGACATTCAAGCTGGTGAACCCCGTTTATTTTTCCCTGAACAATTTGCAGTTAGTGATGGAGAGCCTCCAATTCTTGAAATGGAAATGACTACGCTTGCAGATGCTTCTGAGTCACTCGATGGTATTGAGGCCGCATTAACGACCTATCCTCCAGGGTTTGTTGCTGAAGCAATTGACGCTATTTACCTTTCTGGACCTATGCTTATAGAGGGGGCTGCTGCTGGAGGAACCTATTCAAGTAATTCCATAATTCTAGTTAATCTCTCAGGATGGAATGGCACGAATTTTAATTTCGAAAATTCGTTGAAAGGGGTTCATCATGAATTAAGCTCGTTAGTTTATATACGTTCACCTTTCGTTATATTTGCATGGCAAGCTTTGCTGCCAAAAGACTGGAAACCCGCAGCATCTAATTTTGACGCGCTTACAAAGTATAAATCTGCACCCGATTATAACGCAGGCTTTTTGTCTGATTATGGTAAAACCTCTGTCGGAAACGACTTTAATATTTATGCTGAATTTGCCTTTGCTGAACCTGAAAAACTGCGGGAACTTGCCGCTACCTATCCAATAATAGCTAAAAAGTTGAGTTTGTTTATTACCGCGTATACGCAGTTTTCGGCTAAATATCAGCAAGACTTTGAAGATTATTTTGCGAGAACAGGTTTGAGTGATGTTGCTGTACAGCCTGATAATTTTGAAATGACTATCCATTTAGATTTAAGCGATATTAAGCCACAGATAAGCCAGTAATGTATTAAGTAGTAAAAATAACAAAAAAGAGGGGAGGCTCCCCTTTTTTGTTATGCATTATTAATGCTTTGAATGGAAACTTAATTTTTCACGTCATCTTCGTGAAGATCTTTAAACAGCTCCCCTTGGGGATGCACAAAAAATTCATCATCATCTTCATCTACTACCAACATTTGATCTTGCGCGGTAGTTTCTTCAATGCGCGGATCCATCGTAGCTGCAAGTGGCGAGTTGGTAACATCGGATGTACCGACCACATAATCACTGGGTTCTGGCTGTTCAACTTTTTGTTTAGAGTTAATAAAGGTTAGTAGTAAGTACATAGCCACGGTTAATAGCGAAATTGACGCATACAATGCTTGGTGACCAAAGTAGGTCATCAGCTGTGCGTTAACTGTTGAGCCTATTGCTGCACCGGCGCCAAAAGCGACTAATAATGCAGATGATACGCCTACGCGCTCTTCGTCCTCAACCCGCGAATTAGCTAGCGCAGAACAAAGCGGATATAAAGTAAACGCAAATAAACCAAAGATAAAAGTGAGTATGTAAGCTGTTAGTTGTGAAGTAGGCAATAAAAACAATGCCAAACTTACAACACCGATAGCTGCTGCATTAGTTCGAATTAATACGCTACGACGAACGCGATCAGAGAGCATCCCCATTGGCCACTGGGCTAGCAAACCAGCAAAAATAGTCACCGACATAAAAATAGCAATTTCTGCGGCACCAAAGCCAGATAGCTTAGCAAATATAGGCGCTAGGCCATAAAAACTACCATTGATAATGCCTGCAAAGTGCACCGCAGTAAGCGACTGTGGCACTTTTTTAGCGTAATCAAACAGGCTCATTTTTATCGGCTTTAAGGGTTTGGGGTGAATTCTGCGAGTGATAGAAATTGGAATAATGCCAATAGCCAATGCCATGCACACTAAAAATAGCGGTGCATACCCTAGCTCAGGAAATTGTGCGAGCGCTAGTTGGCCTAAAATCATCCCTAAGTAAGAGGTGATCATATAAAAAGAGAAGACTCGCCCGCGAGACTCAGGCGCTGATTGTTCGTTTAGCCAGCTTTCTAGCACCATGTAATTACACATCATCCCTAAGCCAACAAAAAGCCTAAGGCCTAACCATATATATAGATTGTCGCTTACTCCGTGTGCGGCCACACAGGCAGTAACCGCCGCAGTACTTGCTGCAAAGGTTCTGATGTGACCCACCGATTTAATTAAATGATAGCCAAGTTTTGAACCCAGTAATAAGCCAAGATAATAACACGAGGTCATTAGGCCTATCCAAAACGTAGACGTGCCTTGTTTACCTAAATACAGGGCTAAATAGGTTGTAAGTAAGCCGGTACCAATAATTAAAAATAAATTGGCAAAATACAGTGATGGAAATGATTTCATTTAAATGCAAATTATGAGCTAAGACAATTAGATACTAGAGCAAGCATGAAGGTTTTCCAAGCTGTAAAAAATGTGTTCTGTAATAATGAACACTTAGTATAAGAATATAGAGCGGCCGATAAATTCTTTATTAATAAAAATAGCTTTGGATAAAATAGCGACCGATAAAAAATCGGACGGTTAAATGCGATGCTAGAATAGCGAGTGTATTGCGGGTATTATGCATAAAGATAATTTTCAGCATTGCTTACTCTTTAGAGAGGAAGTTAGGGTCTGTTGACCTTTTAAGGTTAAATTTGCAGCAGTC
>NZ_PNDJ01000078.1:0-1004 GCF_005887255.1 Pseudoalteromonas sp. S1609
ACTAATCATTAAGAGCGACCATGCCTAAAAAAAACTAAACTTTATTTTGATTTTATTTATTAATACAGCCGAAATAATTACATAGCTACCAAACTAGATGCAGCTTTAAAAAAAGGCTGAGTAACCTTTTTTATTTTTATCCGAGCTCTATCTAAACAAAAACAGCCGCATCAAAGATGCAGCTGTTTTGGTATTTTTTAATCGATTACTCGGTTTATGTAACCTATCGTTAAGCTATTAACGAAGAAGTGAACCAATCATTTGTGTTGTGCTGTTAGCAGTACTAAGTAAAGAAATACCTGAGTTCATAAGCAACTGTTGCTTAGTCATATTAGATGTTTCAGCAGCAAAATCAGCATCCATCAGTGTAGAAGCCGCTGCTTGGGTGTTTTCTTTCATGTTGGTTACGTTGTTCATAGTATGTTCAAGGCGGTTCATTGATGCACCTAGTGCTGAGCGCGCAGTACCAATATTTTTAATAAAAGTATCAATACCAGTAATTGCTGCTGATGAATTCGTCGCATCATCTAGGTCACCGATGGTGCCTGCAGTAGCAACACTTGTGTTAATATCCTGTACTGCTGTACTAACATCAACTGAAAGTGTTTCAGCTGTTGATGAACCTACTTGGAACGATACAGCGCCAACATCAAATTTACCTGCAGTAGCATCTAGTAATTTAGTACCACCAAAGCTAGTGTTGTCCATAATACTTTTAAGCTCAGCTTCTAAAGCAACAAACTCAGACTTCATTGCTGTGTACTCATCCGCACCATTTGTACCATTGGCACCTTGGGTCGCTAACTCTTTCATGCGGTAAGCAATGTTAGTCATTTCATCAAACGCACCTTCCGCTGTTTGCAGCATAGACATTGCATTATTTGAATTATAAAGCGCTGCTTCTTGGCCGCGTACTTGTGCGTTTAAGCGTGATGCGATTTGTAGACCCGCTGCGTCATCTTTTGCAGAGTTAATTTTAAAACCAGACCCTAAACGCTCAAGCG
>NZ_PNDJ01000079.1:0-21683 GCF_005887255.1 Pseudoalteromonas sp. S1609
GGATGTAGGTAAGGGGCGTGAGCAGGACGCGGAAGCTTTGCTCGGTTTTTACTTAGCCCACTAGGTTACAAACCTCGCGCCGCGATTAAACCGCCCCTAGTTTGAACAAATTTTAATCCGCAAAGGTCAACAGACCCTAAGCTACTAAAAGCAGATCACGATTTAACTAGCTACTTAAAAAGCAGATCAGGTTTTAACTAACCAGGTTAAAAACAGCCATTATCTTCATTATAAAGGGTCGATTTGCCTTTCTAATCCTTAATTTGGTCACTTAAACGCTTAATTTAAAGATTTTTAACCGGGGTTTGGAAGGTAATAAACCGATTTTTTACTAACTGTTGCTGCTTATAAAACATTTTTTTACTAACTGAGGGCTTATAAACAGTGACTCAAACCGAATTTTTACTAACTCAGAGGAGCTGAGTTAGTATAAACCGAATTTTTACCAACTCAATTTGAAGCTAAGTCCGATATTTAGCTTAAGTATGTAAGGGATTACTCACATTATTGCTGTAAAGGGGGTTTACACTTGTGAGCTGTGAGCTGTGAGCTGTGAGCTTCGAGCAACGAGCTTATATAGCTCGTCACTCATAACTCTACGTTTTACTTCGAATGCTTATCAAACCACCATTGAATGTAAGCCACTTTGGTCATTAAATTTGATGGACGGGCAGTTATACCATGTGAAGCGTTTGGAATGCGGACCATCGCGGTATCAACCCCTTGTAATTTTAAGGCTTGATAAAACTGCTCTGTTTCTGAAATTGGCGTACGGTAGTCTGCTTCACCAGTCAGTAACATGGTTGGGGTTTTAACATTGCCAACATAACTGATTGGTGAGCGCTTCATGTAATGCTCAATATGGTCCCAAGGTTTGCCCGGAAACCAATAATCGGCAAAAAATGGATAGAAGTCGGCAGTTAGTACAAAGCTGATCCAATTAATCACAGGCTTAGCAACAACAGCTGCAGCAAAGCGATCTGTATGGCCTACAATCCATGCGGTTAATACACCACCGCCGGAGCCACCGGTAACGAACAGCTTAGACTCATCAATAAAACCTTTATCAATTAGCGCGTCAACACCTGTCATTAAATCATCGTAATCATTGCTTGGATAATTATGGTGAATGGTTTGTGCAAACTCTTTACCGTACGAGTCACTGCCTCGCGGATTCATGTATAAAACGACATTTCCTTTAGCGGCAAATAGTTGTACTTCGGCACTAAAGTGAGGGCCATAGTTAGCAACAGGGCCACCGTGAATTTCAAGCACCAGTGGGTATTTTTTTGATTTATCAAAACCCGGCGGGTAAGCAACCCAGCCTTGTATTGGTAACTCATCATGGCTTGATTTTAACCATAACTCTTCAATCTTGGCGAGCTGTTTAGTTTGTAGTGCATCTGAGTTTAAATCGGTTAAACGCTTTACTGTACCTCTCTTTATTGTAGCTACATCAGCAGGGCGCTGGGTATCAGCCAGTGTAAACGCAATGTCACCATTTTCACTAATATTAAAATCACCACCAGAATAAGGGCGGCCAAACGCCACGCTACCTATTTGTTCGGTAATCACCTTACGTTTACCACTTCGAGGTTGATAAGCGAGTGCGGTTTGGCCTTCATCGGCATAGCTAAAATAGAGGCCTTTTGAATTTGCGCTCCATTGTATTTGGCCAACGCTGCGATCGAAATCGCTAGTCAGACTTTGGGTATCACCGGTTTTTAAATCACGAATATAAAGCTGAGTATTTTCATAGTTAGTGCGCTTGTCATCGTAGCCAGTATAAGCAAGGTACTGACCGTTAGGTGAGACCTGAGGTTGTTGATCTGGTCCATTACGGTCGGTCAGTGCGATGATCTCTAACGTGTTTAAATTAAGCTGGTACACTTCACTATTGGTTGGCTTGAGTGCATTTTCAGCGTGTCTATTGGCTGAGAAATAAAGTAATTCGCCGTTTTTACTAAAGCTTACACCGCCATTATAATCAAAGTTATCGTTAGTGAGTTGTTGTGCATTGCCGCCATTCGCATTAAGAGTAAATAGCTGATTAAATCCTTTTTGACTATAGCCTCTGCCATCTGCACGGTAGTAAACATCGTCAATAAATTTAGCAGGGTCTGCCCAGCTAGCGCCTTTAGGTTTACCTGGTAAACTGACTGGTGGTGAGCTTATTTCAGGAACAAACATACTAAACACCAGTTGTTTAGAATTAGGTGACCAGGTGATTGAGCTAGGTGCATTAGTAAGATTACTAATTTTTGCCACAGCACCCGTTTTAAGCCACTTCATGTATATTTGATTACTGCCATCTCTGTTAGAGATAAACGCAAGGTGCTGTCCATCGGGTGACAACACAGGCGAGTAGTCCATAAATACACCTGATGTTAAGGGCTGTAGTTGTTCAGTGTTGTAATCAACAGACCAAATATTACCGACTTTGCGATCGGTTTTAATATCCATGCGGTTGCGGACAAAATACACTGTTTTACCGTCGTCAGTAATATCTATTTGGTTGGCATATTCTAAGTTGAATATATCTTGAAGTTGCAATGTATCGGTATTGGCAACGGCCAAGTGGCTGCTACCTAGTATAAGGCTCATAGCTAAAAGCGTTTTCATTGTTTATCCCTGTTTTAAATCACTAATCTATTTATAGGGTAGTGGAGGGATAATTTATAGTCAGATGCGACGAAGCTCGCATTTAAAACTACCAATGAATGCAGGTGGTAAAAGAAAGCAAAAGCTGTAAAGGGGGTTTACAGCTTAATCTGTGTACGGCTTTAGTTATTGGTTGAACAAAGCGCTTTTATCTCTTCAATAATTGCAATGCCTTGGGGATTATCGCCATGCACACAAATGCTGTCAGCAACCAGTTTCAACGATTTTCCAGATTGAGTAGTCACACTGTTACTGGCTAAAAGCTGCTTAACCTGAGCTAATAATGCGTCTTTGTTATGCACACTGCCGGCTATATTTCGTGATACTAAGTGCCCTTGGTCAGTGTACTGCCTGTCTGCGAACGCTTCTAATATCAGTGTGAGCCCAAGGTGGCGAGCCATTGTTTGATGTAGCTTGGCATCGGCTGTGGCGAGTATCATTAACTTTAAGTTTGCAGGGTAACTGGCAACTGCACCCATAACAGTGGTGAGTAGTTGCTGGTTTGTCATCATGTCGTTATATAACGCACCATGGGGTTTTACATAGCTAAGGGTTAGCCCTTGTACTTTTGCCATGCCATCAAGGGCGGCTATTTGATAGTGCAAACATTGAGTGAGCTCAGCCACGCTCATGCTCATTGAACGCCTACCAAATCCTTGTTTATCGGGGTAGCTTGGATGAGCGCCAATCATAACATTATGTTGTTTAGCTAGCTTTAGGGTATGCGCCATTACACTCGCATCACCAGCATGAAAGCCACAAGCAATATTTGCCATATCAATATGGGGCATAACGTCGTTATCAAGGCCCATTTGCCATGCGCCAAAGCTCTCGCCTAAATCACAATTAAGTTTCATATTAATGGCTCTTCGATTGTTTAATTGTTACCGGTAATTGGCCTTTGGCTGGGGCTTGGCCTAATAATACTTTCGCCAGTGCAGTAAAGGCAGGCCCAGACACCAGCTCGTTTTTATCCACATCAATATTATAAGCATAGGAAGCAAGCACTGCATCAGCATAGTGACCAAATTGCGCAATGTCATACGGTGCACGTAAACTAATAAATACCGTGGGAGTGTGTTGTTTAGCCATTTTTAGTAATGACTCAAGCGCTTTAGGTTGCTCTGCGTTATTTAAGGCAAAGTTTGGGTTATCGGCTAAGTCATCCATACCGCCAATTTCCACTGCACTTTGGTTCGGCGTTGCATTGCCAGCAATAACAATACTTGCTTGGTTTATGTTGCGCCGCGCTTCACCTGGATCAAAGCCCTGTAAGCTGCTGCAACTAAAACTGAGTGGTTGTGAACTTAACGCACTAATTGCTTGTTGCATTGCCTTGCACTTGCGGGTGTCAGGCATAATAATATGAATATGCTTATCAGCGCCAAGTTTAAGCGGCAAAGTATTATTGTTATTTCTTATTTGGGTAATTGCCGCTAATGCCAGATATGCTTCTAATTCACGATGTGCTTTATTACCAATAATGTGTTTGGCATTTGCCAATGCATTAATGGGGTTAGGTAAAGCGTTTAATTTAAATTGATGTTTAAGTGAGGTAATTCGCTGCGTCGAATGGGCAATTTCGTCTGCGTCTAGTTGCTTTGTTTTAACAGCACTGACTAAAGAGTCAATGAGCGCATCGAGTTTATTTATATCCTCAGGCGTTCTAATTTCTATTGGCATTAGCGCAATATCAACTCCAGCTGCAAAAGTGTTTACAACTGCTTGTGTAGGGCTGAAAAAATGGCTAATACCAGCCATATCCAGTGCATCGGTTACCACTACGCCTTGATAGTTCAGTTCATCGCGAAGGATATCGGTCATGATTTTACGCGACATGGTCGCGGGTTTAATCATTTGCTTACCGTCTACATTGGTTAATGTACTGCTATCAAGCTCAGGGTATTGAATATGCGCGGTCATTATCATCCCAGGACTATGCTGCTCAATAATCTGTTTAAACGGCGCTAAATCTTGAGCGTAAATGACTTCTTTTGAATGCATCACTTTAGGTAAGCCTGTATGGCTATCTACATTGGTATCGCCATGTCCTGGAAAGTGTTTTATAGCGCTAATTATACCGTTTTTTTCAAACTCAATAACTTGTGCTGCACCCATTGCCGCAACTTCATCAGGGCTTTCACTAAAAGAGCGTACATTAATAACTGGATTGTCAGGGTTCATATTTACATCAACCGTTGGCGCATAATTTACATTAATGCCAAGCACTGAGAGTTCAGTGGCCAGTATATTTGCCGTTTGGGTTGCGAAATAAGTACCGTGCTCAGGGTAAGTTGCGCCAATTGACATATTACCGGTAAATGAGGTGGCCACATCGCGAGGTAAACGAGCTACGCGTCCGCCTTCTTGGTCAATAGAAATAAACAGTGGTAGGCCTGACTTAGATTTAGATGCAGCTTGTTGTAGCTGCTGATTAAGGTTAATAATTTGTTCTATGTTTTGGGTATTTTCAGAAAACAAAATCACCCCGCCAATATCATAACGGCTAATTGCTTTTGCAAGAGTGTCGGGCAATTCAGTTAATGGCGTTCTGCAGCGTTGGCTACTGCCTTGCTGACAAAAATAGCGTAAATCGAGCATAAGCTTTTGCCCTAGTTGCTGCTTAAGTGACAGCGCAGAATCGGCAAAAGAAGATTTTATTGGCATGAAACATCCGATTAAAAAAAGAGAAGACGATAACAAGTACTTATTTAGCAACACACACCTCAAGGCTAAATAAAAATAAAGTGCATGCAGCTTAACTATTATTGAGCTTAACTGCAAAACCCAGCAAATATAAATCGTATGATTTAATCATCCTTAAAATCACAAAAATTAGGTCACTTAGTTCTATTTATGTATTATATTAATGATGTATGCAGTGCATAGCAGTCGTTTTTATTTGCTTAGGATGATATTAAGTTGCGTTTTCGATTACCATTTACTTTTAAACTTAGGCAATTAATTCTTTTGTTAGCTATGCCCGCTGCAGCTGCTATTTTGTTTAGTGGTTTATATATTAGTTATCAAGTCCAAAAAGAACGGGTAATAGAAGATACCCTGCAAAGTAATCATGTATTTGCCAGTAAGTTAGCCTCAGCAACTGAGCACTTTTTAACAGCAGCAATGCAGCAACTTGAGTTTTCAGCCAGTATTATTGCTGAAGATATTACCAACACTGAGTTACTCCAAGCTGAAACCGACCGGCTTTTAAATCAGGCGCATAGCTTTAATTCGGTGGCAATTAACATGCAAGGTGTTGTTAAAGCAGCCTCACCTGTGTCTTTAAATATTATTAATAAAACGGTTAATTCAGTCCATTCTAAGCAGGCTCTTAAATCGCAGCAGCCGCAGGTTAGTCTGCCTTATATTTCGCTGGCTAATAATTTAATTATTGTTGTCTCCTATCCTCTGTTTGATCTGGCAGGGAATTATTATGGTTATATTGGCGGTAGCTTCTATTTAGAGCAGCAGAGTATTTTAAATGCTTTGTTAAAACAACATAGTTACGATGGCGGGGCGTACTTTTATGTGGTCGCTGATAATAAAACCTTACTTTATCACCCTGATTCTAAGCGCATTGGCAAGCAAGTATTTAATAACCCAGTTATAGAGCGAGTTTTGCAAGGTGAAGATGGATTCACTCGAGTTATAAATAGCCAAGGAGTGGCTATGCTGGCCGGGTTTTCCCACGTAGGACTTGCTAATTGGGGGATTGTTGCCCAGCGAAGTGAAGCGGCAACCCTTGCTACGCTTGATACTTTTCAAGGGCAGGTGCTTAAGCGAATGTTGCCCATAGTAATCATTACTTTTTTATTAATTGCTATGCTAGCTCACTATATTGCTAAGCCATTAAGACTGTTAGCCGATAGCGCTAATTTATCGACCGATAAGAAAAACGTAGATCATCTTAAAAGTATTAAGTCTTGGTACTTCGAAAGTAACCAGCTTAAACACGCGATGTTAGAAGGGATTCATGTTTTGCAATCGCAAATGGGACAATTACGTCAAGATGCACTTACCGATCCGCTAACCGGCGCGCATAACCGGCGGGGTTTAAACATATTGCTTGAAAATTTGATGGATAAGCAGATCCCGTTTGCAGTGCTTGAAATTGATATCGACTTCTTTAAACAGGTTAATGATACATTTGGCCATGATACGGGTGATGAAGTACTAAAAACCCTTACTCGTATTATACAATCGTTATCGCGCAAGCATGATATTGTGTCACGCACTGGTGGAGAAGAGTTTTTACTGGTATTACCTAACGAAAATAATGATAGTGCGTTTGTTATCGCTGAGCGTTTACGTAACCAAGTAGCCACCACATCAATGGCAAAAGTAGGCTATATAAATGTATCTATTGGTATCGCTACTTGGCCACAGCATAGCGATGATATCGATCAAGTATATAAATGCGCTGACAAAGCGCTCTATCACGCGAAGGAAACGGGCCGTAATAAAACCGTGATAGCCAATTTTTAAAAAATTAACTTACCTTAAGTTTTATTTAAGTTTCGCCTATTAAATTCTACCTATAGATTTAATACAGGCGATGCTTTTATGCAACTAGCTCAACAACAGTCATCATCAACACTTTTTCAGTCGTTCACACAGTTTGTGAGCGCCAGAGAATGTGATGAACACCGTCAGCGCCTTGAAGATACAGTAAAACAAGGCTTTTTAGCTGCGTATAATGCCAGCCTAACTTCATTTATGCCATTACTCTGTCAGTATAAAACTCAGCAAGGGCATTGCACTTTAGGGCTTAGAAACGCCACTTCTCCTTTATTTATTGAACAATATTTAGCAGCGCCCATTGAGCAGTTTTTACCAATGGGCACACAGCGCAGTAAAGTGTTTGAGTTAGGTAATCTCTATTCAACACACAGAAAAGCCACGTTATCGCATTTTATTATTGTTAATGAAGCTTTAAGAGCTATTGGTGCTACTAATTTGGTTTTTTGTGCCACCAAACATGTACGCGCTTTATTGCGTTTATTAGGGGTAACGTGTAATGAAATTGCATTAGCTAACAGCAGTGTTGTTGAGCAACCAAAAAGCTGGGGAAGTTACTACGCGAACCAGCCTACAGTATGCATTGTTAATTTAGAGCAAGCACATCTACAAGTACTTAATACGCCAATGCTACTTGATATTAAACAACAAAATACACATGGCATTACGGCATTAATCAATGCGCTGGAGGCGGTATGAGTATGTTAAATAGCTTAAGTGATTTAGCTACTCAGCCGGCGGTAGTTGCGCATTTTGCGAATCAAACACAGCAGTTAACAGGTACTGAAGTGCTTCAAGAAATTAATAAAGTAGCGGAAATTTTTGCAAACTCAGATGCTAACGCAATTGCATTTCAACTTGATAATACTCCCGCTTGGTTGGTGCTCGATGCTGCGACAAATGTTGCTAATAAAGTAGCAATACCAATTGCCCATTTTTTTAGTCAACAACAAACGCAATATGTACTGGCACAGTGTGGCGCACAGCTGTTTATAAGTGATATGCCAAGGCTTTCTTTGGGGGCCCATACATTGTCTATTACTTTGTTTGAACATTACACCTTGTATATTTATCAGCTCAAGCTTAATGAACCGATTAATTACTTTGAGGGCACTCAAAAAATCACATTTACTTCCGGTTCTACTGGCGAGCCAAAAGGGGTGTGCTTATCAACACAAAGCCAGATGCAGGTGGCTCAGTCATTATGTGAGCAAATAAATATAAGTAAACCAACTCACTTATGTTTACTGCCACTACCTGTATTGCTTGAAAATATTGCAGGTATTTATGCGCCTTTGTTAAGTGGCGGTTGTGTACATTTAATGCCATTAAACGAATTAGGTTTTGTTGGCTCAGGGTTAAAAAACCCTAACAAACTCATTAGCGCAATCGATAGTGTAAAACCTAACACCCTTATTTTAGTGCCTGAGTTATTAACGTGTTTAATTGCGTTTGCAAAACAAGGTTGGCAGCCGCCAAAGTCATTACAGTTTATTGCAGTTGGCGGAGCGCTCGTGAGTGATACTTTAATTGCCACCGCCAGAGATCTTAATTTACCTGTTTATCAGGGGTATGGATTATCAGAGGCGGCATCCGTTGTAAGTTTAAATACGCCCAAAAATGATGATTTAAAGAGTGCCGGGACTGTACTACCGCACATACAAACCAAAATCGAAAAAGGCCAGTTGTACATAAAGGGTGAGCTATTTTTAGGGTATTTAAATCAAGCGCCGCATAACCCAAATAACTGGTATGCAACAGGCGATTTAGTGACCCAGCATGGCAATAAGCTCTTCATAAAAGGGCGACTTAAAAACCTGATTATTACCAGCATGGGCCGTAATGTGAGTGCTGAATGGCCTGAGTCATTAATATTGAGCCAAAGCGCGATTATACAAGCCGTTGTTTTTGGTGAAGGCAAACCTTTTTTAACCGCGATTATTTATGCAATCCCTGAGTTGAGTGAGCAACAACTCAGTGAGCATATGAAATTTATAAATCAACAGTTACCCGATTATGCACAAGTTAAAAAGTGGCATCGGTTAGCTCAGCCTTTAAGTGTTCAGCAAGGGTTATTAACCGCTAATAATCGCCCTAAACGAGCGGCAATTAGCCAGCACTACAGCCCTATTTTTGAACAGTTTTACCGACTTGGAGAAGTGATCCATGAGTGATTTTTTTAACACATTAAAAGCACAAACTCAAAACGAGCGTGAGTACTTATTAGCTGCGCCAATTATACAGCGCGTTTTTAAAGGCCAAGCATCACTTGAAGAGTATGCGTCATTTTTAGCGCAAGCCTACCATCATGTAAAACACACCGTTCCTTTAATGATGTCACTTGGCGCACGTTTGTCTGACGAGCAAGAATGGTTACGAGAAGCGGTAGTTGAATATATTGAAGAAGAAATTGGTCATCAAGAGTGGGTGCTAAACGATATTGCAGCCTGTGGGTTTGATAAAGAAAGTGTGCGCTATAGTCAGCCACAATTCGCCACTGAAATGATGGTGTCGTATGCCTACGATAGTATTGCACGTAAAAATCCGCTTAGCTTTTTTGGCATGGTGCACGTATTAGAGGGGACCTCAATTGCGCTTGCTGATGGCGCAGCTTCAAATATTGCTGATGCAGTTGGTTTACCTAAAAAAGCATTTAGCTATTTAACCTCTCATGGTGCGCTTGATATAGAGCACGTAAAGTTTTTTGAAAACTTGATGAACAAAATTACTAATGAGGCCGATCAGCAAGCTATTTTACATGGCGCAAAATGTTTTTATCGTTTGTACGGTGATATTTTCCGCGCTTTAGATGACGAGCCGTTCTTTAAAGTATCAGCGCAAGGGCAACACGCATGAATACCGGCTTATGTGTGTTAACAGGAGCCACAGGGGGAATTGGTCAAGCCATTGCCAAAACACTACACGGCCAAGGTTGGCAACTACTCTTGGTGGGGCGAAATAGTGATGCCCTCAATACGCTAAGTAGCCAATGCCCCGGTAGTATAGTTTTTGTGGGGGACTTAACGATTGCCGAAAACATGTTGGCACTCGCCATTAAAGCCAAAAAATTAGGGGGCGCTAAGTTACTCATAAACAATGCAGGCATTAATGTAATGCAAAGCTTAAGTGCATCGAGTAGTGAGCAAATTGATAATCTACTGAGCACTAACTTAGCCGTCCCTATAAAATTATGTCAGCTGTTTTTAGCGCAATTGCATGCGAATAAAGGCTCCATAGTTAATGTTGGGTCGTCATTTGGCAGCATAGGTTACCCGTATCAAACACTTTACTGTGCTAGTAAGTTCGGTTTACGTGGTTTTAGCGAAGCGCTATCACGAGAGCTTTCAGACACACCCGTTAAAGTTAGTTATTTAGCACCAAGAGCAACCGATACAGATATTAATGATGCACAAATACGAGCAATGAATAAGGCGCTTGGTAATCAAATGGACTCCCCGCAGTTGGTAGCTGATGAGTTAGTTGCGTTATTAAACTCAAATAAAACCAGACGATTTATTGGTTTTCCTGAGAAACTTTTTGCACGTATCAATGGCGTTTTTCCACGTATTGTGGATAACGCAATTGCTAAACAGCTCCCTAAAATAAAACAGTTTTTAGGTTAATAGAGGATTTATTATGAAAAAATTTACTTTAGTAGCTTATTTAAGCATTGTTAGTGTGTTTTCATCGCCGGTATTTGCAGACGAACAAAGCGATTTACTCGCTATTCAACAGCAGTGGGCGGTCGCTAATTATGAGCTTAAAGATGATGCACAAATCAAAGCCTTTACTCAACTAAGTGAGCAAAGTGCTCAATTTATTGAAAGCTACCCTGATTCAGCAAATAGCTATACGTGGAACGGCATTGTACTGGCCAGTTTTGCTGGCGCAAAGGGTGGGTTAGGGGCGCTGGGCTATGCTAAAGATGCAAAAGCGTCATTAGAGCAAGCCCTTAAAATAGACGACAGTGCTTTAGGTGGCTCAGCGTATGCCAGCCTAGCAACCTTATACAGTAAAGTACCGGGGTGGCCTATTGGTTTTGGTGATGATGACACCGCTGACAAGTTTTTTAAGCAAGCGCTCGCTTTTAACAAAAAAGGCATTGATACTAACTACTTGTATGGTGAGTTTTTATATGACGAACGTGAATATGAGCAAGCTAAAGCCCATTTGTTAGTTGCGCAAGCAGCAGGTATTCGTGATACTCGTGCTAAAGCTGATAAATATCGTCAACAAGCAATTAGCTCTTTATTAGCTAAAGTAGATAAAAAACTAAAGAGATAACAAAATAAACAATGCATTTATTATTAGTTGAAGATGATCATCTTGTGGCGCAAGGGCTTTGCCGCTCATTGCGCCAAGAAGGCTACAGTGTAGAGCATAGCGCAACGGTTAAGCATGCATTGCAATGCTTAGGCAGTGGTGAAATAGAGTTGGTTATACTTGACCTAGGTTTACCCGATGGTGATGGTTCACAAATTCTAAAGCACATAAAAGCGCAAAAAAAAGTGATTCCGGTGGTTATACTAACTGCACGAAGTAGCATAGATGACAAGGTGCAAGGGCTTGATATGGGCGCTGATGATTATTTAGCTAAGCCATTTGAACCAGCCGAATTATTTGCTCGTTTGCGCGTAGCGAGCCGACGAGTAAATCAAACTCAGTCAAGTTTATTACACTGTGGTGAAGTGACCATGGATACGTCTGCACACACGGTCACTTTAGCCAATGAACCGCTTTCTCTGCCACGAAAAGAATACATGCTGCTAAAGGCACTATTGGAAAACCAAGGTCGCGTGCAATCTAAACAGCAGTTAGAAAACAAACTGTACCAATGGGGTGAAGAGGTTGGCTCTAACACCATTGAAGTGCATATTCATCACCTACGAAAAAAATTCCCCAGCGATTTTATTAAAACTCTCCGTGGTATTGGTTATGTCGTGGGAAAGAGATAGTTCACGTGATTAAAACGCCCCTAGATTGCACAAACTTGAATTTACAAAGGTAACCATACTTTATGTCAATTCGTAAGCGTTTAACTCTTATTTTACTATCAATGATGGTGTTAACGTGCTTTTTAGCTTTAGTCAAAGGCTACCAAAAAAGTATGAGCCATGGTGAGCAACTACTTGATAGTGAGCTAAAAGTAGTCGCTGGAGTGTTGATGCAACAGCCTTTATCTATAAACGCCATGGCGCCAAAAATGCAAAAAAGCGCCCAGTTACAGTATCAAATTTGGCAAGCTGGTGAGCTCCTTAGTGGCTCTGACGAATTAAATCTTGATTTGAGCCAGTATCAAGCGGGTTTTCAAACGCTTAATATTGCAGGGCAGCGAATGCGGGTATTCGTATTTGTCACTTCTTTACGCACCGTGGTTGTTGCCGAGCCGATTGCTAAGCGGTTTGAACTTGCCGAGGCGGTGATTTTATCAGCCATGTTACCTATGCTTTGGGCGGTTCCTTTGCTTGCGCTATTTATTAGCTTTTTTGTTAAATATGCCCTGGCACCATTAACCCGTTTATCAAAACAGTTAGCTCTGCGCCAAGCAAATGATTTCACAGCGATCAATTGGCAAGTGACTGATGAAGAGATAAAACCGGTGATCAGCCGCTTAAACGATTTATTTAAACGCGTAGAAACCGCCTATTTACGAGAGCGTTTTTTTGCCTCTGATGCGGCACATGAATTACGTACTCCCCTGAGCAGTTTAAAAATTAATGTGCATAATTTGGCTGCTCAACAAGGCGATAACCAAGAATTACAAGCCATGACTCAAGGTATTAATCGACTGTCCAATATAGTAGAGCAAATGCTAATACTAGGGCGTACTCAGCCAGAGCAGTGGCAAAAACAGTTTAAGGAGCAATCATTATTAGCGATCACGCAAGAAGGTGTTAGCCAGTTGTATGAAAAAATAGAGGCTAAAAACCACACTATTAGTCTTGAGGGAGATGACTTTATCATTAACGGTGATGAATTTACCTTGGTGACGTTGATTTCAAACCTACTTAGCAATGCCATAAAGTACGCACCAGCCAATGGACAAATAAAAATAACGCTAAAGCAGATGCACAAGCAGCGTATTTGGCAAATAGAAGACAGTGGCCCAGGTATGACGGACGATCAAAAACAACTGATATTTAACCGTTTTTATCGTGTTGGCGGTGACCAACACCCTTCGGGTGAACAAGGTGCGGGTTTGGGCATGGCAATAGTGCAGCATATTATTGCTATTTATCGCGCTGAAATTCACTTAACGGATAGTGATTTGGGTGGCTTAAAAGTACAGGTAGTTTTTGCAGGAGCTAAATGTGATTAAACGACTTATTAGGCCTTACTTATATTGTTGTGTATTTTTATCATTTAACGCCGCCAGTAAAGACTATCTTATTGTACTTAAAGATCATTTGTTTTACCCCGCAGAAATCGTCGTACCGGCCAATAAAAAGGTACGCTTGTTAATCGAAAATCAAGATAGTACGCCTGAAGAGTTCGACAGTTTCGATCTCAATCGAGAGAAAGTACTTTACCCTAAGCGCAAAAGCGTTATTTATATCGGGCCGTTAATCCCTGGGCGTTATGAATTTTTTGGCGAGTTCTCGCCCAATACGGCGCGTGGTGCTGTCATAGTGACTGAAAAGGAGCGTTCTAATGCTAATAACTAGCCTAGTGATGAGTCTAAACCAGTTACTGCCGGTGGCCATTTTACTTATTTTACTGCAAGTTGTAGCCAAGCAAAGTTTAATGAAATTGCTGGGAGGGCTTATTTTAGGGATCGGGCTTTCATTTTTGTTTGTAAAAAGTGCGCCGTTAATTAGCCCCTTGTTTGACTATCAGGGTTTAGAATATGCCCAAATTGGTTTGTGTATTTTAATTTTTATTAGTGCACTGTACTACGCCATTAAACAGGCAACAGCTGCTTTTATGATTGCGATTATCAGCGTAATGACACTTTATTTAAGTCACTACATTATTTACCTGATTGGCTTTTGGCAAAACAACGAAGCGGCACAAAGTTTATTTATTGGCACTTTTTTAGGTTTGGGAATATGCAGCAGCTTTAGCGTGTTGTTGTATTTTTTATTGAGTGCAATCAAACAGCGTTTTGGACTTACCCCTTTATTGGTATTGTTAGCATTAAATAGTGCGGCAAAACTAGTTGTGGCGCTAGATTTGGCGAGCCAAATTGATTTGATAGCAACAACGGTAACCGTATGGGATTTACGTGCCATTTTAACCGAAAACTCAGAGTTTGGACGAGTATTGCGCGCTCTGATTGGTTATGAGGCTACGCCTAATTTAACCAGTGTTTTAAGCTATGCGTTGAGCAGCGTGTTATTTTTATCTGTTTGTTATTTTATTCCTAAATTAATCACTAAGGAAAAACCATGAAAGCAATAAACCTATTTGCAGCCACTGTATTAATTGGTTTTTGTTTATTAATACCTAAGCTGGCTTATGCTGATGGCATAGTAGTAGATAAAGTTTATCATCCGTATGTGTTGCCGTTTGAGCGCGAGCTAGAATGGCGGCTTGTGTCGCATCAAACTGATAGTGGTAATATTTTAGCGCAGCGCGTTGGCTTAGGCGGCGCAATAAACGACACCATGGCATTGGAAGGCTACATCGTGGGTGAGCGCGATGATAACGGTGACTTTGGCTTGCAAGCGTATGAATTGGAGCTTAGATGGCAACTAATAGAGCAAGGCCGGTTATGGGCCGATTGGGGGGCATTATTTGAATTTGAAAAACAGCATGACGCCGACGCATACGAAGCAACCACCGGCTTTGTAATTGAAAAAGAGTTTGGTCGTGCAAGCCTCACCATGAATGCTTTTTTAGTATACGAATGGGGGCAAGATATAGAAAACGAATGGGAAAGCGAGTTTAGAGCGCAGTATCGCTACCGATACTTGTCTGCTTTTCAGCCCGCGGTTGAGGTGTATCTTGGTGAAGACTTTGTGGGTATTGGCCCTGGTTTTATAGGCTTGCATCGCTTTGATGGACAAAAACAATTAAAGTGGGAAGCCGGTTTTATTACTGAAATCAGCCAGTCAGAGAAGAATCATAGCTTTAGAATGGCGTTAGAATTTGAATTTTAAGCTGCTTAAACAAGTGCTTAACATTTAAAGTGAGTTACGAAGGTTATTTTATTAATTAAATCACATAAAGGGTTGACTTACCCCTGTAACTCTATATAGTAGGTCGCAGCTAGAAAGAAAGCATGATAATTTATAAATCTCCATTTCGTTGTTGTATAAGTAATACTTGTAGTACCGTCCTGAAGTTTTTAAGTACCATCTCATTTTTTGCTACACCGCCCATTAGGGCACAATTTAATTTTTTATATCAGGAATAATACTATGTCTAACATCGTATCAGGTACAGTTAAGTGGTTCAACGAGTCTAAAGGTTTTGGTTTCATCGAGCAAGAAAACGGTCCAGACGTTTTCGCACATTTCTCAGCAATCAAAAGCGAAGGTTTCAAAACTTTAGCTGAAGGCCAACGTGTAGAGTTCACTCTTTCACAAGGTCAAAAAGGTCCTCAAGCTGATAACATCACAGCTCTATAATTTTACTTTTTAAGTAAAATGAAAAAAAAGCGCTTAAGGCGCTTTTTTTGTGCCCAAAATTTAAGAACATCCCACCACCGCTTTAACATTCCCGTCATTTTATTTCTATTTACGTCATCTGCTATTTTAACATTACAAACAGCGTTATAAATTAATAGTCTCTACGAGTTTTCTAGGTTAAAGTTATTACTTAAATCATAGGGGGTGTGTATCTATAAATTTATACTATTAGCTTTTGTGCTGTTATTTAGCCAAAAAATTCAGGCTGCTGAGCCTAAACTGGTTATTTATACCGAAAGTTTTCCTCCGTATAACTTTCAAGATGGCACTGGCCAATTGGTGGGTATCAATCATGACATAGTAAAAGATACCTGTGCCCGTGCAGCGCTAGAGTGCGAGTTTATAATGCTACCTTGGAAGCGTGCTTACCACTTAGTGCAAAGTAACCCGCAGTCAGCCATTTTTTCTTTGGCAAAAACGCAAGAGCGAGAGCCTCTTTTTAAATGGGTTGGACCCTTGGTGTCAAATCAAACCTATTTTTATAAATTAAAAACCAGCGAACATATTGTGATGGACGATATCACCCAAGCTAAAAACTATTCGTTAGGCATAGTGCGTGGCGATATTTATGAAATGCTGGTGCGCCGACTTGGGTTTGTAGCTGATAAAAACTTATTGCTATTTAGCGACACTGACTCGTTTATGCGACTGTTTTTTAAAAAACGTATCGATTTAATTATTGGATCTAACTTTACCATTGACCATCAAACTGAGCCGTTTGGCTACTCTAGAGATGATTTAGTAAAGCTCGAACAAATTCATGTAGATGAACTTAAAGGCAATCATATTGGTTTTAACAAAGCCGCTTCACCTGTGATCGTAGAACGTTTTAATCAAGCTCTAAAGCAACTTAAAGCAGAGTCTGGCTATGAACCTTACATTAACCGTTATGTAAAAAATTAAAGCTTAGATCGGCCAAGCACAGAAAAGCTCAAAAAGTTCCCGCTTAATAATGCCTATATTACCTCTTCACAGCCATTCATCCTTGTTAACTTCGCACTCTCAAGCGCCTTTTGTAAAGGGCTGACAATTAAATGCTTCTGCAGCTACACAGTTGTTCATATTTTTTAGTAATACCAATTCGCTTAATTAAGTGGTCTATTTTGAGGCTGGAAAAACGAGTTGATAGCTAGGCAAAAAATTCGCTATTTAGTTGTTCTAAATGAGAATTTTTTAACACAGGTAGCGACACGTTTAGCCCCGCAAAATGATTAAGTATTATTGCGGATTGGTATAAGTGCAATGATGGCTAAGGAGTGCGTGGATGAAGGTTAAGTAAAGCATGATTTTGGGGGCGAGTTGTTGAGGATTTAGAAAGTAGAGGTGCTAAAACGATAAAAGGGCCTTGCGGCCCTTGGTGAAGTATCGTTCAAGTCAGATAGTGCTTTAACCCCTTAAAGCGCTATCCTATTGTTTTGCAACAGATGGATCATCTCTTTAAGTTTCTAAGCTAGCGAGAGGAAAAACCCAGCAATTGCTGCGCTCATAAGGTTAGCCATAGATCCTGCTAACACTGCTCTGAGCCCTAAGCGTGCGATATCCTTTCGCCGACTAGGCGCCATACCGCCTAATCCACCTAGTAAAATGGCTATCGATGATAAGTTAGCAAATCCACACAATGCAAAAGTAACAATTGCTTGCGTGTGAGCACTTAACGTATCGCGATAATTTATAAAGTCTAAGTAAGCAACAAACTCGTTTACTACTATCTTTTGACCAATAAAGCTGCCGGCTATAATTGCTTCATCCCACGGTACACCGAGTAACCATGCAACAGGAGCAAATAAATAGCCTAATATTTCTTGAAGCGTCAATGTTGGGTAATCGAACCACCCGCCAACGCCACCTAATAAACCGTTTAGTAGAGCAATTAACGCCACGAAGGCAAGTAGCATTGCACCTACGTTAAGTGCTAGATGCATGCCGTTAGCTGCGCCTGATGCTGCTGCATCAATTACATTAACTGGTTTATCATCATCACTTAAATCTAAATCTGCTAAGTTATCTTTAGGAGTTTCTGTTTCTGGCACAATCATTTTTGCCATTAAAAAACCACCCGGCGCGGCCATAAAGCTTGCCGCAATTAAATACTTAAGGTCTACACCAATAATTACGTAACCGGCCATTACAGAGCCTGCTACAGTGGCTAAACCACCTACCATTACTGCAAACAATTCAGACTTAGTCATTGTTGCTATAAATGGCTTAACTATTAGCGGTGCTTCAGTTTGGCCCACAAAAATATTGGCCGTTGCTGAAAGCGATTCTGTACGCGAGGTTTTCAAAAGCTTTTGTAAACCACCGCCTAAAATTCTAATTATCCAATCCATAATGCCAAGGTGATATAAAACAGCTACAAGCGCTGAGAAAAACACAATAACCGGCAATACTTGAATTGCGAATATAAAACCAAGCGTATCTTGCGACGCTAGCGGACCAAATAAAAACCCAATACCGTCATTTGCATAACCAATAACCGATGAAACAGCTGCTGACATGCTTGTTAATACATTTTTGCCTGCTTCAAAAAACAGAACAAAACCGCCAATAACGACTTGCATAGCAAACGCTATACCAACGGTTCTTAAACTAATTGCTTTGCGGTTGGTTGAAGCCGCAAAGGCAATGCCTAGTAGCACCATCATGCCTACTAAGCTCATAAATGTTGTCATACAAACGTTTCCCGTTGTTATTCTTGTAAAATGTATTTTATTTTACTTTTTATAATATCAATCGCAACGCGATTCATACCGCCTCGAGTCACAACTAAATCAGCGTTATGCTTTGAAGGCTCAATAAATTGATAAAACATCGGTCTAACAGTTGCTTGATATTGCTCAACAACAGATTGTAATGTTCTGCCTCTTTGTTCCATGTCGCGCTGCATTCGGCGCATTAAACAAATATCTAGCGGTGTATCTATAAACACCTTAATATCAAATTCTTTATTAAGTGCTTTATCGCTCAGTAATAAAATACCTTCTACAATGAGTATTTTAGCCGAAGCCACACGGCGTGTTTTATCGCTGCGTGTATGTTGGGCATAATCATAAGTTGGTACTTCAACTGAGTGGCCATTACGAAGTTGTGTTAAATGCTCAAGCATTAATTCGTGTTCAAATGCATCAGGATGGTCGTAATTCGTTTGCGTACGATGTGCCATCGGCAAATGCGATTGATCCTTGTAATAAGCATCTTCTTCAATAATGGCGATAGCGCCTGGTTCAAGCTCATTCACCAATTCATTGTATATTGTTTGGCTAAATAGAGATTTGCCGGACGCCGATGCGCCTGCAATAGCTATAATAGTTCGTGTCACTAAAGTTCTCACCCACACAGAAGGATATATTGTTGGTAGATCACAATAGCAAAAAAGACACGATTAATCTCTTTTGCTTCGCTTAAGAGTGCAAATTTATAATGTTTAGGTTTTATGAAACAGGACTTATGTCCTGTACGGAAAAATCGAAGAGCGGATAAAGTAACCACCTAGAACAGATGTGAGGTCACAATGGCAAGAGCAATTATCTTAATGGCGGATAGTTTAGGAATTGGCGCAGCACCCGATGCAGATAAATTCGGTGATGTAGGTGCTAATACATTCGCACATTTACTCAAGGCATATTATGACGAAACTGGCAGCAAGCTTTCGCTTCCTAACCTTTCAAAATTAGGGTTAGTAGATGCATGTGAAGCCGCTGGTAAAGAACCCTGTTTAATTGCTGATCGCAATGAGCCACAAGGCGCATGGGGTTATGCAAAAGAGCTTTCAAGCGGAAAAGATACGCCATCGGGACATTGGGAAATGGCTGGCGTGCCGGTGTTATTTGATTGGGGATATTTCCCAAAAACACAACCGAGTTTCCCACAAGAATTTGTAGACGAGTTTATTGCTCGTACAGGTATTCCGGGCATTTTAGGCAATTGCCATGCATCGGGAACCACCATTTTAGAGCAGCTAGGTGAAGAGCACGTAAAAACAGGTAAACCAATCTGTTACACCTCAGCTGACAGTGTGTTTCAAATAGCCGCGCATGAAGAATCATTCGGCCTAGAGAAGCTTTATCAAGTATGCGAAATCGCACGGGCGCTGCTTGATGAAATGAATATAGGACGAGTGATTGCGCGGCCATTTTTGGGTTCAAATAGTCAAGACTTTGCCAGAACCGGTAATCGTCGTGATTATTCAGTATTACCGCCTTCGCCAACATTGCTTGATGTACTTGCAAAAGACGGTGGCGAAGTAATTAGTATTGGTAAAATTTCAGATATTTATGCGCACCAAGGCATTACCCAAAAGCATAAAGCACCAGGGTTAATGAACTTGCTAGAAAAAACCAGTGAAGTGATGGCAACTGCGCAGGATCATAGTTTGATTTTTACCAATTTAGTTGATTTTGATGAAAAGTTTGGCCATCGCAGAAATCCTGTTGGCTATGCTAAAGCGCTAAAAGAGTTTGATGATTACTTACCAACTATTTTAGAGCAATTAAAGCCAGATGATTTATTAATGATCACCGCCGATCATGGCTGTGACCCTACCTTTCCAGGGTCAGAGCACACTCGTGAGTATGTGCCAGTTATTGCTTATCAGCCAGGAATGAACAACACGCCACTGGGTGAGCGCAATAGCTTTGCTGATATCGGTCAAACACTTGCGCAATGGTTTAACCTAAAAGCGTTAGAGTATGGTGATGGCTTTGTCGATAAGCTAAATACAGTTAAGTAATTTAAAAATACGCTACTATATTTTTAAAGTAATAGGGCTTTTAGCCAAACAAAAGGAAAACAATCAATGAGTACTCCGCATATCAGTGCAAACGTAGGTGATTTTGCCGAAACAGTATTAATGCCAGGCGATCCGCTACGCGCACAATATATTGCTGAAAACTTTTTAGATGATGCAGTGCAAGTAACCGGCGTACGTAACATGTACGGCTTTACTGGAACTTACAAAGGTAAGCCAGTGAGCATTATGGGTTCTGGCATGGGCATTCCTTCAATGTCAATTTATGCTCGTGAGCTTATTGTTAGTTTTGGCGTTAAAAATATTATCCGTATTGGTACCTGTGGTGGTATTGGCAGCGATATTAAAATTCGCGATGTAATCTTTGCACAAGGTGCAAGCACAGATTCTAACGTGAACCGTGCCCGCGTTCGTGGTACTGACTTTGCAGCGATTGCTAACTTTGATTTACTTTTAAACGGCGTTAATGCGGCTAAAGATTTAGGCATTGATGCAAAAGTAGGTAACGTATTTACTACCGATACTTTCTATCAAGCAGACGACACTTTCTACAAAGACCTAGACAAACTAGGTGTACTTGCTGTTGATATGGAAACAGCTGGCCTATACGGCGTAGCAGCAGAATATGGCGCAAAAGCAATGGCATTATTTACCGTAAGCGATCACGTGATCACCGGCGAAGCAACACCTGCAGATGAGCGTCAAACCACGTTCAACGAAATGGTTAAAATTGCCCTAGAGTCAATTTAATCTTAAACAGTTCCTTGGTAACGTATTCACTAAGTTTTGGAGACACGCCCAAAGTGAAGTGAGACTAAACCCCCAAAGCCGCATTTTATGCGGCTTTTTTTATGCCTGAGATTTTGATGCGAGCTTCGGGCCAAGGGCTTCGAGCTTTATGTTCCTAGGTTTTAGCACTAGCTCGCAGCTCGTCACTCGAAGCCCGTTGTTTTCTCATTTACTCTCATTCACTTCTCTGTGTTTAAACAAGAAATTAGACTTTAGATGTCAGATTAAAATACGCGAGGTAAACTTTCGCCTACTGATATGGTTACCTTCTAAATTTACTGTAGGCGGAGCTTTATGCCGTGCATATTCGGTAACTACTTAAAAGATCGCAC
>NZ_PNDJ01000008.1:0-19178 GCF_005887255.1 Pseudoalteromonas sp. S1609
ATGCTTATCGTGATTTTGATGCATAACTTGATGTTGATCCAGAGCATTATGTTTAAGAAGAGCCTGAGCTTGAAGCAGAGCCTGAACTTGAAGCAGAGCCTGAGCTTGAAGCAGAGCCTGAGCTTGAATCAGAGCTTGAACTTGAATCAGAGCCTGAACTTGAATCAGAGCCTGAATTTGAAGTAGATCCGGAGCTTGAAGTAGAGCCAGAGGTTGCAGCTGAGCCAGAAATTGCAGCAGAGCCTCAACTTGAAGCAGAACCAGAGCTTAAATCAGAACCTGAACTTGATGTTGGATCAGAAGGTGATTTTACCGATACGTCTTCTAATTTACTCGATCCAGAAGACGCGCTAGGTGAGTACAACGATGAAAACCTTGATAGCGTTGATGATTTACTGAGTGAGTTAGAACAAACAAGTGATGATTATGTAGAAGCACCTGATTGGTCAGTCGATGGCTTAGACGAGCAACCTGAACCAGAAGCTGAGCTTGAGCTTGAAGTAGAACCTGAGCTTGAAGTAGAACCAGAGCTTGAAGTAGAGCCTGAACTGGAAGCAGAGCCTGATGTTGGATCAGAAGATGATTTTACCGATACTTCTTCTACTTTACTCGACCCAGAAGATGCGCTTGACGAATACAACGATGAAAACTTCAAAAGTGTCGATGAGCTTTTAAGTGAGCTTGAGCAAACAGGCGATGAGGATGAACAAGTACCTGATTGGTCAATGGATGACTTAGACGAGGATCTTGATGAAGAGGAAATTGATTTAGGCGATGACCCGCTTGCTGGCGATATCCAAAGCAACGATTTATCGACAGAAGACGATGAGCTATATGAGCCTGAAATAATCACCCCAAGTGAAGAACTTGAGGAGTATCCTGAGTTAGAGCTTGATGATGAACTGTCTTTATCAGATGAGGAGCAACAATCTTTAACACCACAAGAGCTACAAGGTGATAATTTAGATGGCGATGCTACAGGTATGTCACCTAGTCAGGCAGAGCAAGATCTCGCTAATGCTCTATCAGCAGGTAACGACCTCGATAGTTTAGAAGATGATTTTGATGATGAGCTATTACTTAATAATGAATTTTCAGAGTTAGATATAGAGCAAGCTCTAGATAATGAAGTTTCAGAGTCTACAGATCTGACTGAACAAGCTGCAGATGAGCAAGTTGTTAGCTCTAATGATGATTTTGACGATGATCAACTTGATGCGTTAACAGAGTCTGCTGAATTTACCGATCAGCAAACAAATGCTGATCGTGAAGCTGATTTAACGCAAACGTCAGTACCGTCAGAATCAGAAATGATTTCAGATGATGAGCTTGATGATGAGTTCATGGCTGATTTAACACAAACAGATTTTGATTCATTACTGAATGAGTTGGCTGAACCTGATGATGTTGATTTAAGCGATAGCAGTGAATTCGATGTTGATTTTAATAGCTTACTTAACGAAGATTTAGCTGATGATAAAGCACCATCGTTGCAAGAGCCCATTGAGCAACCTGAGGTTACTGAGTCATTAGAACAAGATGACTTTGTTGATATTGATGCATTACTAGAGCAAAGTGATGATGCGGATATAGAGCACGAACCTTACACCGACGTCGATATGGATGTTGGTTTGGGTGACTACGATTCATTACTTGCTGGTGATAACCCTATGGATGTTGATACGCAAAGTGGTGGTTACTCGGCAAAGCTTGATCTTGCTCACGCATATATAGAGATAGATGATGCTGACTCGGCAGTTAAAATCTTAGATGAGATTATTAATAATGGCCCAGACGATGTGCAAGAAGAAGCACAAAATCTAAAAGCTAAGCTGAAAAACTAACAATAGCTAATCCTGAAAAGGGTATCTGAGCTGTAAAACCCGTTATTGGTTAACACTAATAACGGGTTTTTTGTATCGCATAGTTAGGAACCTTAGTTCGCTGCTTTTATTGGAACGCCATATAGCATAAAATGCAGCGTCGATTAGCACAGTAGGTAAAGCAGTAATTATGCGAGTAGCACTTGGAGTAGAATACAACGGCGCGCGTTACAGTGGTTGGCAGCGTCAATCTCATGTAAATAGCGTACAACAAGAAGTAGAAAAAGCGTTGTCGCGCATTTGTAATCATCCGGTTGAAATTGTATGTGCAGGGCGCACCGATGCCGGCGTGCATGGCACTGGTCAAGTTGTGCATTTTGATACCCATGCTGAGCGTGAAATGGTGGCCTTTACATTAGGCATGAATACCTTATTACCAAAAGACATTGCTATTCGTTTTGCCCAGCCTGTGGTTGAAGACTTTCATGCTCGCTTTAGTGCAACTGCTCGTCGTTATCGTTATGTGATTTATAATTATGCGTTTCGTGGTGCGGTATTAAATGAAGGTGTTACCCATTTTCATCATCCTTTAGATGAAGTGAAAATGCAGCAGGCTTGCCAATATTTATTAGGTGAGCACGATTTCACCTCGTTTAGAGCGCTTCACTGCCAAGCTAATACGGCAACGCGAACGATTCATCATTTATCGGTACAGCGCCAAGGTGCTTATGTCATTATTGATATTAAAGCCAATGCGTTTTTGCATCATATGGTACGTAATATTACCGGGTGTTTAATGGATATCGGTTTACATAAACATGAACCAATTTGGTTAAAAGAGTTGCTAGATGTTAAAGAGCGTGCCAAAGCGAGCGCCACAGCAAAAGCGGCGGGTTTATATTTAGTAGATGTTGATTACCCAGAACACTTTAATATTCCTAGAACGCCGTTGGGGCCATTGTTTTTAGCCGATACCGATATTTAAAAGGTAATCAGGTGGTTATTTTTATACGCTATTATTCGTAGGGCTAACTACTAAGACCAGTTTTTTATACCGTGATAGCGTAATTCATGTTTTAATTGGAAAAATTTGTTTGCATGGTTAACATGTAGACTCGCGACACAGAACAGCATTAAGAGAGTTGCAAATGAGTTGGCTAGAAAAAATCTTACCAAAAACGACTAAATCTTCAGGTCGTAAAGAAATTCCAGAAGGTGTATGGGCTAAATGTACGTCATGTGATTCAATTTTATATAAAGCAGAATTAGAAAAATCACTAAATGTATGCCCTAAGTGCGACCATCATATGCGTGTTAGTGGTCGTAAGCGTCTTGAACAATTTTTAGATGACGGTGACCGTCATGAATTAGGCGCTCAACACGAACCCAAAGATGTGCTTAAATTTAGAGACTCTAAAAAATACTCAGATCGTATTAATGCAGCTCAAAAGTCAAGCGGTGAAAAAGACGCACTGGTTGCAATGAAAGGAAACCTAAAAGGTATTCCGGTTGCTGCAGTTGCATTTGAATTCTCATTTATGGGTGGCTCAATGGCATCGGTTGTAGGTGCTCGCTTTGTTGACGCAGTTGACCAATGTTTAGAGCATAATATGCCGCTGATTTGTTTTTCTGCATCGGGCGGCGCGCGTATGCAAGAGGCGCTAATGTCACTTATGCAAATGGCTAAAACCAGTGCTGCACTTGCTAAAATGACCGAAAAAGGCCTACCGTTCATCTCGGTAATGACTGATCCAACAATGGGTGGTGTATCAGCATCATTGGCAATGCTTGGTGATATTAATGTTGCAGAGCCTAAAGCTTTGATTGGTTTTGCCGGTCCGCGTGTTATTGAACAAACCGTGCGTGAAACACTGCCAGAGGGTTTCCAACGCAGTGAGTTTTTATTAGAGCACGGCGCAATCGACATGATTATTGACCGTCGAGAAATGCGCGATACGCTAGCACGTATCTTAGCAAAATTTATGAACTTGCCTTCTACGGAACAAGAGCATAGAGTAGCGTAAATTTCAGCTTTACTGATTACATGCTATGACAAAAACAATTCCTAGCCAATCATCAAGCCTTGATGATTGGCTTTGTTATTTAGAGAGTGTTCACCCTGCTAATATAGAAATGGGTTTAGAGCGCGTTGCTCGTGTTGCTAACAACATAGAGCTTTTAACTTCCTCAAGTAAAATTATTCTTATTGCAGGCACCAATGGCAAAGGAACAACGGCACGTTGTTTAGAGTCATTATTATTAGCCCAGGGTTATTGTGTTGGTACCTATGCTTCACCTCATTTAGTTCGCTACAACGAACGTGTACGTGTTAATGGCGCAGAGCTTGACGATCAATACCATGTAGATGCGTTTAATTTACTAGAGCAAGGACGTGGTGACACACCATTAACCTATTTTGAATATGGCACCTTAGGCGCGTTGGCAATATTTAAACGCTTAGAAGTTGACTACGTGTTGTTAGAGGTCGGTTTGGGCGGGCGTTTTGACGCGACTAATATTGTTACCCCATTTGCCAGTGTGATCACCACCATCGATTTAGATCATAAAGAGTATTTAGGTGGTACCCGTGAGCTAGTGGCTTATGACAAGGCGGGAATTTTTAGAGAGAGTACTCCGGCAATTATTGGGGATTTAAATATTCCGTATACAATGACCGATTATGGCAAAGAAATTAACGCTAATATGGTGTTATCGGGTAGCGACTTTATTTTTAAAGAGTATGCGCAGAGTTTTAGTTGGCAATTTAAAGCACATAAACTCGAGTTACCTAAACCGGCCATCCCGTGTCAAAATGTGGCCACTGCGTTAACGACCTTGTCGGTGCTAGATTTATTACCAAGTGATGAAGTGATAACTCAGTGCATAGCTAACTTAGTGGTAGAAGGGCGCTTTCAACAATTAAGTGAGTCGCCATTAGTGTACACCGATGTGGCACATAACCCTGAATCGGCACGTTATTTAGCAACTAAGTTAGCAAGCTATAAAGATAAAGGCTTTAAAATTCATGCATTAGCCGCTATGCTTGCTGATAAAGATAAAGTCGGTGTGCTTAAAGAAGTGGCTGATGTGGTAGATGAATGGTCTTTAGCGAGCTTAGACGGCCCGCGTGGCGATAGTGCCGCCCATCTTCAACTGGCGCTTTCAAGTATACCCAATAGTCATTTTAAACAGGGTTATAGCAACGTAGAGGTAGCATTGGATGCTATTTTGCCAAGCCAGCCAAGTAATACACTATTGATTGTATTTGGCTCATTTTTTACCGTGGCTGGCGCTATTCATTACTTTAAAAAATAGAGAGGATGTCGGTGAACTCAGGTTTTATTAATCGCTTAGTCGGAACAAGTATTGTGGTGATCGCAGCAATTGTGTTTATTCCCAATATACTCGATGGTGAAAAAGTGCACTATAAAGAAGGCTTTAAAGCGATTCCAGAACGCTCTGAGTTCAAGACCATTGATTTACAAGAATCAATTGATCAACAAGTGGCAAATGCAGAACCATTAAAAGAGGATGAAATTGAAGATATTCAGCCTGATGATGCTGCATTTGAGCAACAAAACAGCTCTGCTGAAACTGACGTTACTGCACAGCCAGCAATGGTTGAAGCAGTTATAGCCGATACAAAACAAGGCACAGTCACTACCGGGCAAGATGATGCTATGCGTAATACTAATGAAAACCTAATAAGTATGGCGTATGTCATTCAGCTTGGTAGTTTTTCTCATGCGGCAAATGTAAAAGCGTTGCAGGCAAAGCTAAAAACGAAAGGTTTTAAAAGCTTTACTAGGCCAATTAAAACGCCAAATGGTACGTTAACTAAAGTATTTGTAGGGCCGTCATTAAGTAAAAATGAGCTGCAGTCCCAACTTCCCGCACTGAAAGAACTAACTAAACTAAACGGTAAAGTTACTCAATTTGAAGTGGCAAAATAACTTAGTCATTAATAGGTAAATGTGTTTATCAGCTGATATTACACATTTATCTATTCCCTGAACTATCCTCACTTCTAGCCTACATATTTCACGCTATTTTTTATCTAAAAACTGCATGTTTTTACTCATCTGCAATCTCACGCTTAAACTTGCATCACGAGGAGGTTTAGGTATAGAATGCGCCCAAAATTAGCGACTATTTGGTTCTTATGATCTGGGTTGATTACGCCATTCTTGGCATTATTGCACTCTCTACCATCATCGGTTTAATACGCGGCTTTGTTAAAGAAGCTATGTCATTAGCGGTATGGGCAGGGGCTTTCATCATCTCCAGCTTATTTTATCAATATTTAGCTTCCTTCCTAACATCCATTTCTGAACCCCTTTTAAGAAATGCGGCGGCCATTGCCATATTATTCTTTGCGACGCTATTGTTAGGCGGTTTACTAAACTATATTTTAGGTGAGCTTGTACAGCGAACCGGATTATCCGGCACAGACCGTGTTTTTGGTCTGGTGTTTGGTGCTCTTCGAGGCGTGTTGGTCGTGAGCGCGTTACTCTTCTTTCTTGATGCTTTTACTGGTGCGCCAAATACGCATTGGTGGGGCAACTCCATTTTGATTCCAGAATTTGGCTTTGTAGTTGAATGGTTCTTTTCGTACCTAGAAAACAACTCGAGCTTTTTAAATTCAGTAAACCGTTAATCGGCGAGGATAAATTACATGTGTGGTATCGTTGGAATAGTCGGAACATCGCCAGTTAATCAGGCGATTTATGATGGCTTAACCGTTTTGCAACACCGTGGCCAAGATGCTGCGGGTATCATAACTATTGAGAACAATACATTTAGCTTGCGCAAAGCAAATGGCCTAGTGAAAGATGTATTTCACACTCGTCATATGAAACGTTTGCAAGGCAACATTGGCATTGGCCATGTGCGCTACCCAACGGCGGGCTCTTCAAGTTCGTCAGAGGCTCAGCCGTTTTACGTGAACTCTCCTTTTGGTATAGCACTTGCCCATAATGGTAATTTAACCAATGCAGAGTCGTTAAAAGAGCAGTTATTTTCAGAGGCACGTCGCCATGTTAATACTACCTCTGATTCTGAGATTTTACTTAACATCATGGCACATGAGCTAAGTAAGTCAGACAAGCTTAAATTAGACCCTGAAGATATTTTTACCGCGGTTACTGAAGTTAACAATAAAGTGACGGGTGGTTATGCCACTATTGCCATGATTATCGGCCATGGTATTGTGGCGTTTCGCGATCCAAATGGTATTCGTCCTCTTGTATTTGGTAAACGTGAATCTGCTGCGGGTACTGAATATATGTTTGCCTCAGAAAGTGTGGCGTTAAAGCCAGATGGCTTTGAGTTTATCCGTGACGTTGCCCCAGGCGAAGCTATTTATGTGACGGAAAAAGGCGAGTTTCATTCTTTTGCCTGTGCAGATAAAGTGTCTTACTCACCGTGTATTTTTGAATTTGTTTACTTTGCGCGCCCGGATTCAACCATTGATCGTATGTCGGTTTATGCTGCACGTGTAAATATGGGGACTAAACTAGGCGAGAAAGTAGCACGTGAGTGGGCCGATAAAGACATTGATGTCGTTATTCCTATCCCAGAGACTTCGTGTGATATCGCTTTAGAAATGGCACGCGTGCTTGATTTACCTTATCGCCAAGGCTTTGTTAAAAACCGCTATATTGGTCGTACGTTCATTATGCCAGGCCAAGAGCTACGTAAAAAATCAGTACGTCAAAAACTTAATGCAATTGACCGTGAGTTTAAAGGTAAAAATGTCCTACTTGTTGATGATTCAATTGTACGTGGTACAACTTCAGCACAAATAGTTGAGATGGCACGCGAGTCTGGTGCTAAAAATGTTTACTTTGCGTCAGCTGCACCGGAAATACGCTTTCCAAATGTATACGGTATAGATATGCCATCGGCGGCTGAACTCATTGCACACGGCCGTGAGGTTGAAGATATTAACCAAAGCATTAGCTCTGATGGTTTAATCTTTCAATCATTAAGTGATTTAATTGCTGCAGTTAGCCAAGAAAACCCTGAAATCACTAAGTTTGAAACGTCAGTGTTTGATGGACAATACATTACTGGCGACGTTGATCAAGACTACCTAAATCGTATTGATAAGCTACGTAACGATTCTGCTAAAAGCACCCGCGAAAACGCGATGTCGTCTGGTTTAGAAATACATAACCAAGATGAAAACGAATCTGATTAACAATGATAATACTACCCGGTAGCATTATCGGCGTTACAAAAAAAGGAGCTTAATCGCTCCTTTTTTGTTTTTCAATTTTTAGGTAAACATAGGGCTAATTATACCGTTGGTCCATAGCATGGCGGTAAGCGCTAAAATAATAACGAGCAGAATTAATCCACAGGTGACAACAGAGCTTGCATAAATAAAGCCGCGCTCCTGCGGAATGTGCATTAAAATAGGGACGCCGGTATACAGTAAATAAACTGAGTAAGCGAGTGCCACTAATCCAACACACACCACAAACCATAACTCAGGCCAAAAAGCAGCCAATGCTGACATAAACACCGGTGTAGCGGTATACGCTGCCAGCTCGATAGTTTGGGTAAAGGTTGGTTTAGCACCGAAAGTAACCGCCATCCAATGCGCTAAATAGGCCAGTGCAAATACACCGCCAATTAAAGCAACATACATGGCTGCGCCAATCATCAGTGCGCTTTCATGGGTTAAAAAAACGGGGTTACCTGTGCCTATACTCCAGCCTAAGTAAACCGATGAGTAGTACCCCATTACGGAGGGGAATAAAGCGATAAGCAAAATGTGCGATAAGCTGTAGGTTAAGCTTTCGTGACGGTTATCAATTGTTTGCCACTCTTCGAGTGGGTGGGCGTATAAGCCCCATAGGTGATTTAGTATCATTGCGTGCTCTCCATAAAGGATAAGTTACTGTTTGGTTATAGTTGGTTTGTTTTTTATACAGTCCATTTAGTTATGGTTCAGTAACTAAGCAAAGTCAAGTTATCCACATGCTTGTAATAAGGGCGTGTGTTTATTTTATTCAGGACATTATTTCGTGTTAAAATACATAATCGCAATTTTTAGCAATGAGTAGTCAGCGTGCCACATAGCCAGCTTTTAGAGCCAATTAACAACTTTTTATTATGCCGTACCCCTGATGAGTGGGTTGAACAGGCGACCAAAAAAGAAAATTTACCCATCATATTAATTGATCATTTAATTTGTGAGCTAAAAGCGGCGCAAAGTGCGATGTTTTTAATCCGTAAGTATGCGGTAGATCAAGACAGCAGTGATGCATTGCTTGAGTGGTTAAAACCGTTTGAAACGCTTATTTATAAACGTGAGGGGAACTGGCGTGATTTAGCGGCTAAAAATAAACTCACTAAATCTATTATTCCTAAATCTAACTCACCTTATGGACAAGGCTTAATTGATAAAATGGTTATGCTAATAAAAGAAGAACTACATCACTTTTATCAGGTGCTAGAAATTATGGATGAATACGGTGTTGAATATAAAAGTATAACACCATGTCGTTACGCTAAGGGTATGTTGCGCAATGTTAAAACCTTTGAGCCTAATGCCTTAGTTGATAAACTTATTGTAGGTGCGTACATAGAAGCGCGCTCATGTGAACGTTTTGCTGCGCTTGCCCCCCATGTAGATAAACGCTTAGGGGATTTTTATATTTCACTGCTTCGCTCAGAGGCTCGCCATTATCAAGATTACTTAACCCTTGCTCAAGAAATTGCTGATTTTGATATTACTGAGCGGGTAAAAGAATTTGCTGAAATAGAAGCGCAGCTAATTACATCGGACGATGAAGACTTCAAATTTCATAGCGGCGTACCCATTATTGCTTGCCAACAACCCGCATAATTTACACATGAAGCTGCTATCAGTTAAACAGCAAACTGTTGTAGCAGCTACTTTTAATTAAATTCTTTTTAAATTAGACACATCCAATACCCTCACCTAATATTAGAATAACTATTTAAATTATTTAACTTATTGCTTTGTAATTCATTTTAATAACAAGGTCATACCTTATTTATTATTGGGTGAGAAGATATGCAAGATAAAGAGGGATTATTTGTATTTGCAGCTGAAGAAGAACAAGCAGATACAGAGCTAAAAGCATGGAAAATATTAACCGTTGAGGATGACCTTGATTATCAAAACGCGTTAGTTAATAGCTTAAAAGAATTAAAAGCCAAGGATGGTTATAAATACGAGCTGTTAACAGCAAATTCTGTGCCTGAGGCTGCTCTTGCGCTGAGTATGCATCCAGACATCGCACTCATATTTATAGATGTAGTAATGGAGGAGGATGACTCAGGTCTGCGTTTAGTAAATACTATTCGAGAGGTTATAGGTAACGCAGAAATGCGTATTGTGCTGTTAACAGGCCAACCAGGTTTTGCACCAGAGAGCGATATCATGAAAGTACTTGATATCGATGAATACTGGAATAAATCAGATATTACAGCAGAAAAGTTGCAATCAATTGTTAATAGTAACATGCGTACATGGGAGTATATTTCACAAATTAGGTCCGCAAAGCAAGGTTTACAGCTGGTGCTAGATGCGTCTAGAAGTATTAACGGTAAGCATGATATGGCCTCTTTTTCTCATGCAGTGCTTAAAGAAATTAGCAATATTTTAAAAATAACCGAAGGCGGCGGTATTTTTTGTTCGAGTAATTCAAACTCTAGCTCTGAATGCTTAATACTCTCTACCCATGGTTGCTTTAGTGGCATTAAAGGGCAACCTGTTGTACCTAACCTGCCTGCAGAAATGCTGCAAGATTTTAAACAAGCGATTAAACAGCGCAGTCATATTTTTTCAAAGCACCACAGCGTATTTTTTTTCGAGACCCCCTTAACGCAAGAACAAGATATTTCTTACATAACGATCGTAAAGTCAGACAACCCAATTAGTGAGCAAAATGAGTATTTACTAAAAGTATTTAGTGAAAATGTGAGCACGGGATTTGCGAATATTTCGTTATTAAATCGTTTAACAGAGCTTGCTTATACCGATGTATCACTAAATTTGCCAAATAGGAACTGGTTAACTCGTGAAATAAAGAACATGAATGCCCATGAGCGACTAAAAACACGATTAGTCATTTTTGACATTTATCAGTTTGATGAAAAAGCATTTACTTTCGGGAATGACTTTTGTAATAAATTAATGAAGTTAGTTCATCAAAATATAGTTGATACTTTTGCTAAATATGAACCACGCATAGCACTAATTAGTAACAAAACCTTTGGCATGCTAGTTAGCGTTGACTTTGATATTTCAGATGCAATTAGTTACTTTCAAAATAAGCAAAAGTTCGAAATTGAACAGGTGAAGCAATATATTGATGTGCGTATACTGGAGTTGAAGTTAAGCGCTGCTTTAAACTTAACACCTGAAAAAGTGATTAGCTTAGCAGAGTCTAGCCTTAACTATACGTTGGCAAACCAAGCAAAGTATATTCAGCATACTGAGGAAAAAACAGATCAGATAACTCGTCGATATGAGCTGATGGCTGAGCTCAGAACGGCTATAGGTAATAAAAGCTTAGAGGTGGTGTTACAACCCAAAATCAGCTTATCAACCTTGAAACCAGCAGGTTTTGAAGCGCTCGCTAGGTGGCAAAGAGCCGATGGCAGCTTTGTACGCCCCGACGAGTTTATAGAATTAGCTGAAACAGCCGGATTAATTAATGAACTAGACCATGTGATTTTTGAGAAAATACTAGAGGCTATAAATCAACTTAAAGAGCAAGGCTGTAACTTACCCGTTGCATTTAATGCGTCCTCTTATGATTTAGTTGAGCCAAGCTACTTTGAACAGATAAAAAATAAAATTGAAGAATACAGTATTTTGCCTTCTATGCTTGAGCTTGAGGTGACCGAAACACAAGCTATTAGTAATTACAGCTTAATTAAAGAGGCGCTTGAGCGGTTTATTTCTTTGGGCATGAAAGTCAGCATTGATGACTTTGGTACAGGGTATTCGTCTTTGGCTCACATTAATGAAATACCGTCTACGTCGATAAAAATAGATCGCTATTTTGTTAGTGACCTTGAGTTTAATGACAATAATCAATACATGATTAAGATGATATTGTCTTTGGCAAAGCAATTTAACTTTTCGGTGATTGCTGAAGGTGTTGAGAATGAGTTTGAGGCCAAGTGGTTGCAGCAACAAGGCTGCGAAACAGCTCAAGGGTATTATTTTTCTAAACCTCTATCTCTAAAAGATCTGTTCGGATGGTTAAAGCAGTATGAAGTGACTGATAATGAATAGCATTAATAGTTTGCCTGTTGGTTCAAAAAAAAGTGTGCTAGTTAAATTGCTATTCAGTTTATTCATTACCTTCTTTATTGGTTGGCTTATATACGAACAAATATATCAAGAAAAAATAAACACCATTAAAGCTCAGCAAGATGAAAAGTTAGTACTAATTAGTAGTGATTTCTCCAAAGAGCTCAGCAGCATTAAAAAGCTAACTCGTATTTTGGCTCAAGGCCCAGTTTTAAAAAGCGATGCACAAAACAAGCCTTTGCAACAAATGCGAAGCAGAGATGAAATAAATAATTATTTTTTAAATTTTGCGGCTATCTCTACTAACATAGCCCAAATTCGCTGGCTAGATAAGCAAGGGCAAGAGCAATACCGCATTAACGCAGTGAATGGTGTTGGCGAAATTGTATCGCCTGATGGTTTGCAAAATAAGCAAAACCGTTACTACTTTCAAAAAGGGATGCAGATCAGTGCGCCTGACATTTTTGCTACAGAAATAGATTTAAACATTGAACACAACAAAATCATAAAACCTCATCAACCATCAATCCGCGTAACCTACCGTACCAATCAAGAAAATTACCTATTAGATGGCCTATTGGTGGTTAACTTTAACTTAGATTATCTATTTAATCAGATCAAAAGCTATAGCCAAAAAAGTACCCATATAAGCATTTTGAATCATAATGGTTTTTGGTTATTAAATAGTGATGAAGATTTAGAATGGGGGTTTATGTATGGTAAAAATGAGCAAACGCTTGCCATTCAAGAGCCTCGGCTCTGGCAGCAAATTATTGGTGGCAAAGTCGAGTATGGTTCGCACTTTTTTGACCATAACCTCTATACTTACCGACGTTTTTCTATTTTTTCACTGCGCGAGAACAAAGGCAGAATTAGTGACACCGATAAAGAGTTAATTATTTTAATAAGTAGTCCTGATGAATTACTAATAACTGGACAGGTGAAAGCCTTACAGTTTGCGTTTTTGTGTAGTGGATTACTGTGTTTAATTAGTTTTAGCTTTATTTATCGTGAGTATAAGTTTCAAAATAAGCTGTTAACCCTCTCGCATAAATTACATATAGAAAAGATAGAACTAGATATAGTGAACCGAGAGCTTGATGCCACCATAAAGCAGCAACAACAGCTACAAGAAGGACTAATTGAAGCGCAAAAACTATCCTCATTAGGATTGCTCGTAGCAGGAGTTGCTCATGAAATGAATACACCCATTGGTGGAGCCGTTATTTCTGTTTCTAATGCAGATATGGCATTAGCTAAATTAAATGCGGCGATGAGGGAGGGGCTGACTAAATCAACGTTAGAGGAAACAACAACCAGTATTGGTGAGAACCTAGCACTAGCTAAAATTAACTTAAATAAAACCGCAGTATTAGTGAAAAGTTTTAAAAAAATGGCCATTGATCGCCATAACGATGAATTTATTGCATGTGATATTGAAAAAATCATTCAAGAGTTATTATTGTCATTAAATTCCAGATTAAAAAATTCACCGATAAAAGTGAAAACTATTTTCTTGCTCAAAAAACAGGTGATTAGTTTGCCGGGGATCATTTCTCAGGTGGTCGAAAACCTTGTAATTAATGCGCTAAATCACGCTTTTGATGAAAAGCCCGAGGGAGTGATAGAAATAAAAGTAGAGCAAGCGACAAATAATAGCGTAAGGCTTAGCGTGTCAGATAATGGTAAAGGAGTTAATAATGAGACTAAAGCAGATATATTTGAGCCTTTTTATACAACCGCACGAGGTAAAGGTAATACGGGCTTAGGTTTATATATGGTGCATCAATGGGTAACACAAGTTTTGAAAGGAGACATCAAACTTCATTCAGAACCACAAAGCGAAGCCTATTTTAAAACACAATTTATTATTACCTTGCCTGAGTTAACCGCAAAGTCTCATTACGATTAATTATTAGGAACATTATAAAGGTGTTGAAATTAATTGTTGTGATTCGGGGGTAACCACTAAATATGAACCTTGAGTATACCAATCGCCTAGCACTGTGCGAGTTAGGATTTGGTTATTAACTTCATAGGTATGTACATTAGGGCGGTGAGTATGGCCGTGGATCATATTAGCCACGTTATGCTTAGCAAAGGTTTCGAGTACCGCGCTTTGCACTACATCCAGTATTTCTATAGGTTTGTCTGCTTGGCTAAGTTTACTTTTTTCACGCGCATCGCGGGCTATTTTTTTTCGATACCATAATGGCATAGCAAGCATTAATTTGGGCCACCACCAACCACGACTTTTTTGACGAAACTTTTGATATTCAATATCTTGAGTACACATTTCATCACCATGTAAAATTACCGTGGGTGTGCCGTAAAGGTCGATCACTGTTTGCTCATCGAGTAGAGTCATTCCTGCCATGTTTGCATATTTTGTGCGCATGATAAAATCGCGATTACCGTGTACAAAATAAATAGGTATGCCCGAGTTATTAACTGCTTTTAATTGTTTGGCCACTGCTGCTGATAGTTCGCTAACATAATCGTCACCAACCCAGACTTCAAAAAAATCACCTAAAATATATAGGGCGTCTACTTTTTGAGGAACAATATGGGAGTGTAAAAATTTAAAAAATGCCGCTGTAATATCAGGGCGATTTTCACTCAAATGTAAATCTGCAATAAAGTAGGTTTGGCAAGTCATGGTGATTCCAGTTAAATAAAAGCGGGTGAATACCCGCTTTATGTATTCTTTGAAGAATAAGGGGGGGTTAGCTTACAGTTACACTTTCAATTACCACATCTTCAAGTGGTACATCTTGGTGGAAGCCATTGCTACCTGTAGCAACACCTTTGATTTTATTTACTACGTCCATGCCTTCTACTACTTCAGCAAACACACAGTAACCCCAGCCTTGCGACGTTTCGCTGCTGTGGTTTAAAAAGTCGTTGTTATTCACGTTAATGAAAAATTGCGCTGTAGCTGAGTGTGGATCAGGCGTACGCGCCATTGCTAAAGTACCTACTTTGTTAGATAGGCCGTTGTTAGCTTCATTTTCAATTGGATCGTTTACTTCTTTTTGTTCCATACCCGATGCAAAACCACCGCCTTGAACCATAAAACCATCAATTACACGATGAAAAATAGTGCCGTTATAAAAACCTGAGTTTGCATACTCTAAAAAGTTTTTTACTGTATTTGGAGCTTCGCTTTCGTGCATTTTAATGGTGATATCACCAAAATTTGTGTGTAGAACAACCATGAGATTTCCTATAGCTGGTTTGAATATTGGCGCTATTTTATCGTAGTTGACCCAGATTAACAAAGTGCTTTGATAAACCGCTAGAGCCCATGCTTAGCAAGTGGTAACATAGCTTTTCTGTTAATCGTGAAGGAAAGCAACTAAATGGTACAAATATACAACACACTGACACGCCAAAAAGAACAATTTAAACCTATGGTTGATGGAAAAATCGACATGTATGTGTGTGGTATCACCATTTATGATTACTGCCACATTGGCCATGCACGCACATTTGTGGGTTTTGATGTGATTGTTCGCTACCTTCGTCACTTAGGTTACGATTTAAAGTACGTACGTAATATTACCGATGTAGACGATAAAATTATCAAGCGCGCAAATGAGAACGGTGAAGCCATTAACGACTTAACCGTGCGTATGACTAAAGCCATGCATGAAGACTTTGACAGTTTAAATATGCTGCGTCCTGATGTAGAGCCAACGGTAACGGGTCATATGGATGAAATTATTGCCATGGTTGAGCGTTTGATTGCCAAAGGCCATGCTTATGTTGCAGCCGATGGCGACGTTTTATTTGATGTATCAACCTTTGAGCAATACGGGGCACTTTCACAGCAAGATTTAACCATGCTCCAATCGGGCTCACGTGTGGAAGTAGCACAAGATAAAGACGATCCTCTTGATTTTGTTTTATGGAAAAAAGCTAAAGCAGGGGAGCCATCGTGGTCATCACCTTGGGGTGAGGGTCGCCCTGGTTGGCACATAGAATGTTCAGCGATGAGTTCAAAGCACCTAGGTGAGCACTTTGATATTCATGGTGGTGGTTCAGACCTACAGTTTCCGCACCACGAAAACGAAATCGCGCAATCATGCTGTGCTAACAACGGCCAATACGTTAATACTTGGATCCATACCGGTATGGTTCAAGTGAACAAAGAAAAGATGTCTAAATCATTAGATAACTTTTTTACCGTTCGTGAAGTATTAAAGCAATACGATGCTGAGTCGGTTCGTTACTTTTTAATTTCTGGCCATTACCGCAGTCAACTTAATTACTCGCAAGAAAACTTAGACCAAGCACGTTCATCACTTGAGCGTATTTACACGGCATTACGTGGTGTTGAGCCAGTTGAATGTGAGCTTGAGGGTAATGAGTATGTAGCTAAGTTTAGAAAAGCTATGAATGATGACTTTAATTCGCCAGAAGCATTACCGGTTGTGTTTGAAGTTGCTAAAGAGCTAAACCGAGTAAAAGAAAGTGATAGCGAAAAAGCAGGACATTTAGCCTTTATTCTACGCATCTTAGGTGAAATACTTGGTATTGCTCAACAAGCACCTGAGGCATTTTTACAAGGCGGTCAAAACGATGATGAAGTGGCTGAAATTGAGGCATTGATTGTAAAACGTAATGACGCACGTGCCAGTAAAAATTGGGCTGCAGCTGATGAAGCTCGCGATGCTTTAAATGCACTGGGTGTGATACTTGAAGATTCAGCGGGAAAAACAACGTGGCGTAAAGCTTAGCTACAACACGCGGATCACCAAAAAAAGGGTTGCCATTGGGTAACCCTTTTTTGTTATATCAATTGCATTAAATTGATTATGCTTTTAATAAAATTGATATTGTTGACCTCAATTATGGTTGAGGTTTTAAACTCGCATTCATCAATTTAAAAATGGAAAATTAATGAATATTTTACTTGCCATGATCCCTGCTTTTTTATGGGGAACGACTTATGCGGTAACTAAATACGCAACCCCAGAGTGGCCGCCAATCTTATTAGGGGCCATACGTGCACTTCCTGCTGGTTTATTATTGTTGTTATTTAAACCCTCTTGGCCAACTGCAAAGCAATGGCCTGGCATCTTTTTAATCGGCACGATTAATATTGCGCTATTTTTCAGTTTTATTTTTGTAATGGCTATTAACCTACCAGCAGCTATTGCAGGTGTGGGTATGGTGTCTGTACCGGTTGTTGCATTATTATATGCATGGCTTGTTAAACGACAACAGCCAGCGCTAGTGCAAGGTATTTGTGCGCTTGCTTTAGTGGTTTTGGCATGGCGTTTATTTGATCCACAACATATAGCGCTTAATGTGTTGGGAGTTTTAGCGCTGATAGGGGCGCTATTAACTATTGTGATAGGCAGTACGCTGGTACAAAAAGTAACGGCTAAAGTTCACTGGTGGACGGTACTCACGTGGCAGCTAATCATTGGTGGCAGTTTGCTAGCAATTGCCGCTATGGTTCAAGCTTTCTATTTTGCACCACAGCAGTATCAATTTTTAACTGCATCAATAAATACCACGCAATGGCTGGCGTTATTTTGGCTGGTGGTCCCTAATACTGCTTTGGCTTACATCCTATATGTTTGGTTATTAGGACGAATGTCAGTTGTTGAATTTACTTTTGGCACTATAGCCAACCCAATTGCCGGTATTTTATGTGCAGGAATATTAATTAACGAGCAGTATGCAAATTGGCAGTACGCGATTATGTTATTAATGATTGTGTTTTCGGTTTTGCCACAAGGCTTGGACTTAATAAAACGAAGAATGATGATACAAAAAGCCCGCAATTAAGCGGGCTTTGGATTACTTTATTTTTATTTATTAGCTGTGATATTTCTCACACGCTTCTAACGTATTTTCAATTAAGCTAGCAACTGTCATCGGGCCTACGCCGCCAGGTACAGGGGTAATAAAGTCAGCTTTTTGTTCTGCAGCGGCGTATTCAACGTCACCCACTAACTTACCGTTGTCTAAACGGTTAATACCCACATCAATAACAATCGCGCCTTCTTTTATCCAGTCACCCGGAATAAACTCTGGTTTGCCTACGGCAACAACCAATAAGTCAGCGCGGCGAACATGGGTTTCTAAATCTTGTGTGAACTTATGACAAACAGTAGTCGTACAGCCAGCTAACAACAGTTCAAGTGACATAGGGCGACCCACAATGTTAGAGGCACCCACTACCACTGCGTGCATGCCTTTGTAACGCACGCCGGTTGAATCTAATAAGGTGATAATACCCTTTGGCGTACATGGGCGAAGGGCAGGCATTCGCTGCGCCAAACGACCAATGTTATAAGGATGAAAGCCATCAACATCTTTATGCGGGGTAATACGCTCAAGAATTTTTTCTGCGTCTAAGCCTGCAGGTAAAGGAAGTTGTACTAAAATACCGTCAACTTCGCCATCAACATTCAATTCATCAATTAATGCTAATAGCGCTTGCTCAGTTGTGTCTGCGGGCAAATCAAATGATTTAGAAATAAAACCAACTTCTTCACAGGCTTTACGTTTTGAACCAACGTAAACTTGGCTGGCTGGGTCTTGTCCAACAAGCACCACAGCTAATCCTGGGGCTCTAAGGTTTTGTGCAACACGTTCTGAAACTCGTTCAGCCACTGCGCTACGTACTTGTTTTGCTACTGCTTTACCATCAATGATGTTTGCCGTCATGGGTGACCTTTAATTAGGTTAATTAACTTGATACCGATACATTTAAAAAACGAATGCATATATAGGGGTTAAAATGCCGATAAAGAAAAAGACCTTCACCTTACTCATTTTTTAATATGGTGGCTATTTTCGCAGAAAAGCGGTTGAGCGCCAAGTTGCTTTTAAATTATAAGCCCCCGAATTATAAAAAAGAGTTTAAATTTTATCCCTGTATCGTAATATTTGACCATTATGAACTAAAAATGAGCAATTGATTTGTTTTCTTAAAAAAACGTTTGACCTAACCCGGTCAAATCACTATTATGCACCCCGTTGTCAACGAGGTCACTCGTAGACAATAGTAAGTATCGGCGATTAGCGCAGTT
>NZ_PNDJ01000080.1:0-2223 GCF_005887255.1 Pseudoalteromonas sp. S1609
TTTGTAACCTAGTTGTCTAAGTAAAAAACGTGCAACAAAGAGTTAATTGCCCCTAGGCAGAACCCTTCGGGCAGCGCCTGTTTGGCATTTATTCCACGTTATCGCCTATTTATGGGGAATAACCACATTATACCCAAATTGCCTCAATATGCAGAATTCAGCTTTTCACAGGGACTTAATATCAAGGCGTTCCCTTTGCAATAATGGTCGTCCCTTTTAAAAAGGAACAACAAAGGGAGTAAGTTTCTGTGAAACGCCCTGCGGGTTGGTTTAAAAGCTATTTATACTGCGTTATTGATTTTAACAAGGGAATAACCATTATTTTCAATCAATGCCTTGTCAAAATAGCTTTTAATTCCAACTGAAACTCGCAGATTAAGGCAACTTGGGTATAGATAGGCTCTGCCTTGCCTAAATACCAAACAGACTGCTGCAAACTCAACCTTGAAAGGTCAACAGACCCTAGTTAATTGCTTAGCTTTAAACAGTGTGTACGTACAAATTCAGACGGTAGCTCGGTAATGACCGCTGCACGTTGTTTAGGGCAGAAGAACGCATACACTTCATTTGAAAAGTCATCATTAATAGAGCGGCTAACGCGATATAAAGCGGAGTTAAAACTGCTATCTATTCGAAAGTGATCTTTAACAACGTAATCCTTATCTAAGTACCATAATAATGTAACCCCTTCGTTATTAGCATATTGGGTAAGAACGGTACGTAAGGTTGAATCAGGTTGAAAGCGACGCGGGCCTACTTCTCCACTCCAATTTAAAGGCATGGGTTCTACTACAAAAGAGCGTTGGTTTAGCGCTCTGTCGAGACTAAGATCGGGTTTTTCGAGTTCAATTACAAATTTGTCATTGTCTTTATCGGTAGTAATCCTATCTCTAATTGATGCATAAAACCGCGATAATCCCTCAGCCGCAGCATTAGTGGTTTGTTGATAATTGAGTGACGATGTACCATTTAGTAAAAAGTAAATGGCTGCACCAATTAACAATAAAGCTAAAAGTATATATCTAATCCAAAACCACATGGCTGTTACTCGTCTTTGTTATTTTAATAACCCATCTTTAATAAAAAGATGGAGCGTCTTTATCTGGGCGTGTTTTAAAACGTCTATGCAACCACATATATTGTTCAGGGGCGGCATTTATTGATTGCTCCATGCGCTGATTAACACGTGTTACATCGGCTTTATCATCGCCGCTTGGGAAATTTTCAAGCTCAGGTACGATTTCTAAGTGATACTTTCCGTTGTTATCCCTGTAAGCAATTAAGCTCATTGTTTCGCAGTTTTTACTACCTGCAAACATTAGTGTACCAGTGGTTGTTGCTGTATCGGGTACTGCGTAAAAAGGCACAAACTCACAGCGGTTACGGCCATAATCCTGATCGGGTAAGTAATAACACAGCTTTTTATTTTTTAATGATTTTAATAATCCTTTTACGTCTTTTTTCCCAACCATGTATTCATTAGAGCGAAGACGTCCATTGGTGGTAAAGTATTCCATAAGCGGATTGTTATGCGGGCGGTAAAAGCCAATACCTTGGCACTTCAAACCCATTACACGACTTGTCATTTCAAGATGAAGTATATGTGGAACAAGTAATAAAACACCTTTTCCTGATTGTTGTACGCGCTCAAAGTGCTCAAGCCCTTTTATTGACCCGAGTACTTTTTTGACCCGCCATTGTGGCCACCACCAAGCCATACCGGTTTCAACCATGGCAATACCGGTATTTTCCATATTTTTAAGTACCAGTTGTTGTTGCTCGGCTTCGCTCATTGTGGGGAAACAGCGTTTAATATTAACCTCAGCAATATGCCTTCTACGCTTCATATATTTATGAACCAAGCGTCCTAGCTGCTTACCCATAGCTAATTGTAGTTTTTGCGGTAACCAAGAAATGAGATATAAAAACAAAACACCAATCCAGGTTAGCCAGTAACGAGGACCTAAAAAAGAGGTTTTAAAAGGGGATGAGTTAACCACAAAAATTTCTCTAAAAATAAAAGGCTAGGGTCTGTTGACCTTTGCGGATTAATATTTGTTCAAACTAGGGGCAATTTAATCGCGGCGCGAGGTTTGTAACCTAGTGGGCTCGATAACTGCTCCTGCGTTATTCTACTGGCTTACATCCATGTAAGAATAAGTAAAAACCGAGCAACAAAGAGTTAATTGCCCCTAGGCAGAACCCTTCGGGCAGCGCCTGTTT
>NZ_PNDJ01000081.1:0-9415 GCF_005887255.1 Pseudoalteromonas sp. S1609
GCAGAACCCTTCGGGCAGTGCCTGTTTGGCATTGATGCTGCGTTATCGCCTATTTATGGGGAATAACCACACCACATAGGCTCTGCCTTGCCTAAATACCAAACAGACTGCTGCAAATTTAACCTTGAAAGGTCAACAGACCCTAGATAATTAAGCTTGTTTGCTAGCAACCCACTCATCAACAAAGTTTTCTAGAACGTTCAATGGTACAGGGCCATTCTTAAGCACTACGTCGTGGAACTGACGAATATCAAACTTGTCGCCAAGTTGCTCTTTAGCTGCTTCACGTAGTTCTAATATTTTCAGCATACCTACTTTGTAAGCCGTTGCTTGTGATGGCATTACAATATGACGCTCAACCATTTTTACACCGTCAGAAGTGGCGTTAGGAGTGTTGTTAACGTAGTAATCAATACCTTCTTGGCGAGTCCACTTCATTGCGTGAATACCGGTATCAACCACTAGACGACAGGCACGCCATAACTCCATAGCTAAACGACCAAAATCTGAATACGGGTCTTCATAAAGGCCCATTTCTTTTGGTAGTAACTCTGAGTATAAACCCCAACCTTCAATGTAGGCTGTGTAACCACCAAATTTACGGAACTTAGGCACGCCTTCTAATTCTTGTGAAATAGCAATTTGCATGTGATGACCCGGAATACCTTCATGGTAAGCTAGAGCTTCCATTTGGTAAGTTGGCATTGCTTCCATGTCGTATAGGTTGGCGTAGTAAATACCTGGGCGAGAACCATCTGGCGCAGGTTGTTGATAAAACGCTTTACCTGCCGCTTTTTCACGGAAAGCTTCAACACGTTTTACTATCATGTCGGCTTTTGGCTTTACAATAAACAGCTCATCTAAGCGTGTTTTCATGTTATCAATTAAGCCTTTAGCTTCACTTAGGTACTGCGCTTTACCCGCTTCAGTATTAGCAAGGTAGAATTGCTTGTCGGTTTTCATAAACTGCATAAAAGCGTTTAAGTCGCCCTCAACGCCAACTTTATCTTTAATAGCACGCATTTCATCATGAATACGTGACACTTCGGCAAGACCAATAGCATGAATTTCTTTTGCAGTAAGGTCTGTCGTAGTTGTACGTTTAAGCGCGTTATTGTAAAACGCTTCGCCATCAGGGAATTTCCAAGCACCGTCACGGTCATCAGCACGTTTTTCTAGCTGTGCAATGTAGTTAATTAACTTAGAGTAAGCAGGTTTAACTGCTGTTTTTAATGCTTTAGTCGCTTTACTAATAAGTGCATCTTTTTCAGCTTGGTCGATTTCTAATGCATTTACCTTGCGTTTAAAGTCAGCTAAAAGCGTAGAATCTTCACCTTGTTCAAACGGCGCACCTTTAATGATGTTTTTGCTTGAATCAATCACGTGTGGAAATACAAATTTAGGTGCAATAATGTTTTTATCGGCGCGAATTTCTAAGCCGGTAATAAGTTGATCAAATACACCTGGCACCCCATTTAAACGAGCAATGTAATCGTTGGCTTCTTTTACGTTGCTAATTTGATGCTGGTTAATTAAAAAAGCCGGCACCATAGAGTGCGTACCAAACATCTGGTTTACTGGGTAGTTATGGTAACGCCATTTAAAATCAGCAATGCTGGCTTCTAAATCTTGTTTTTTTAAATCATAACTTACTTGAGTCGCTGCATCTAATTGCGCACGGTTAATGCTGTTGAGGGTGACCAAATCGGCTTTAGTTTGCGCCAAGTCTTTAAGCGCTTTTTCTTCGCTGTTGTCATCCCATTTATCGTAATCTTTTTTGATGCCCATGTAGGTTTGATAAACTGGGCTGCTCATTACATCACGATTAAAAGTGTCTTCAAAAAAAGCATTCGCTTTATCAATTTCACTTTGTACCGGTTGAGCTTGAACCGCCGGTGCTGGCGTTGATTGTTGTGTTGCTTGTTGGCAACCAGCAAGCAGTGCCACGCTTACCGTGGCAGCAATTAGAGTAAGTTTACGCATTCGTTTCCCTTTTGTTGTTAGAAACCCATTAGGGTATTTTAATTTTTCATGTATTTACTTTACATGCGCATAACGCCAAAAGCGTTATACGAACAATTCTAGCAGGTCATTTAAAAAGCGATGGCCTTTAAGGCTTACTTGCCAATGGCCGTCTTTTTCTATTAATAAACCTGTGTTAATGGCTTTATTCAAAGCCGCTTGTTGGCTTTGTAATGGCTGATTAGTCAGTGCACTGTAGTCTTCAATCGGGCATGGCTCTGTTAAACGAAAGCGATTCATAAAAAATTCAAACGCTAAGTCGTCTTGTTCTACTTGCCAGCTTTTGTACAAGTAGGGCTTAATAATGTCCATGTAGCCCCGTGGATGTTTAACCTTTTCAGTGCGTGTTATCACCCCCGTTTTCGCATCAGTGACCTTACCATGGGCGCCACAGCCAATACCAAGATAATCGCCAAACCGCCAATAATTCAAGTTATGTTGGCATTGAAAGCCCGGTTTTGCATACCCCGATATTTCGTATTGCTGATAGCCTGCTTGTGCTAATAATGCTTGGCCTTGTTCTTGAATATCCCATAAGGTCTCATCTTGCGGCAACGTGGGCGGTTTTGAAGCAAATTGTGTATTAGGCTCAATGGTGAGCTGATACCAAGAAATATGTGGAGGGCTCAGGGCAATAATTTGTTTTAAATCACTTAGTGCGTCATCGAGAGATTGCCCTGGTAAACCATGCATTAAATCAAGGTTAAAGCTATTCAACCCTGCTTCAGTAGCTTGTTGTGCCGCATAACAGGCTTCATCGGCACCATGAATTCGGCCTAAGGCTTTTAACTTATCATTTTGCATGCTTTGCACGCCAATAGAGATACGGTTAATCCCTGCTTTTACATAATCTTTAAAACGGCCAGTTTCGACTGTGCCCGGGTTTGCTTCAAGGGTTATTTCACAGTTATCGCTTAAACCAATTAGGTTATCGATTTCATTGAGTAAACGGGTATATGCTGCGCCGGTTAATAGGCTTGGCGTGCCGCCGCCAATAAAAATACTGTGAATTTTTCGCCCTTGTACTAAGTGTAAATCAGCTTTTAAATCGTCAATTAAGTGCTGTACATATTCAGCTTCAGGGATGTCACCTTTTTGCCCGTGGCTATTAAAGTCGCAGTAAGGGCATTTTTGCACGCACCAAGGCACGTGCACATATAAACTCAGTGGAGGAAGGTTCACAGGCCGCCTTTGTGTTGTAACTCTTGTAGTAATTTATTAAGTGCTTGCCCACGGTGACTTAGTGCATTCTTCTGCTCTTTTGTAAGCTCTGCACTGGTACAATTTTCTGATGGTACAAAAAAGATAGGATCGTAACCAAAGCCACCTTTACCGTGTTGGCTAAGGGTAATTTCGCCCTCCCAGCTAGCACTGCAAATAAGTGGAGTAGGGTCGTCGGCATGACGCATTAGTACCAACACACACCAAAAGCGAGCGCTGCGATTAGGGTTGTTGCCTAAATCAGCCAGTAATTTATCGATATTATCTTGATCGCTTGCGCTATTTCCTGCAAAACGAGCAGAGTAAACACCTGGCGCGCCATTCAGGCCATCCACTTCTAAGCCTGAATCATCTGCAATAGCAGGCAGTCCGGTAATTTTAGCCGCATGACGCGCTTTAATTATCGCGTTTTCTACAAACGTGGTGCCTGTTTCGGCTACGTCACTGACATTAAAGTCGCTTTGCGGTACAACATTAATATTAAGTGAGCTGAGCATGTTAGCCAGCTCATTCACTTTTCCGGGGTTACCGGTTGCAAGTACTAAGGTGTTGGTCATATTTAATCTACGTAAAATTTTTGCTTAAACTTTAATGTTTGAAACTGATTACCTTGTTGGATTTCAATTTCAAAACGTAAAATTTCTTCGTTGGTGTAATCTACTTGTGCTAGGTAATAAATTGAATCGCCTTCAACGACTTCTTTAAAGTTAAGGGTTTGCTTGTTACCTAATAAGTTTTTAGCGATACCTTGTAATGTCGCTTTTTGAGCGGCTTTATCTGCATTATTTTTTAATATTGAAATATTAACAATACCTTTATAGCCACTACGCTCAAGGTCATAGGCTTTAGCTATTTGCGGTTGAATAAACGTTGATGGAAAGGCTATGTAATGAACTTGCCAAGGGCCTAGTTCTTTGTATTGGGCGCCTTGTTCTTGAGCGCTGTGTGCATTAAATGCTAAAGCGAGACAAGCAATAAAACAAAACTTTATTAAACGTTGCATGGTTAACTCCTGAGTATGTAAAAAAGAGGCGCTAGGCCTCTTTTATATTACGTTGTGCTTAAGCTAAAAGGTCCATTAGCAGCATTTGTAAAAACTGAATGCCGATGATCAGTACCAATACCGATAAGTCTAAGCCTCCTAGTGGAGGTAAGATTTTACGGATCGGCTTTAACATTGGCTCAGTAAGCTGATGGAATACCGCTTCAATTGGGTTATAGCCTTGGCTTACCCAGCTTAAAATAGCGCGGATGATTAACACCCAAAAGACTAAATTTAAACCTTCTTTTAAAACAGTTATTAGCGCCTGTATAAGCACAGGTTGAATAGCCCAAGAGCTATAAATAAGCCACATTAATGTACTTATTTTTGCCGCAGCCACTATAAATGCCAGCAACAAAGAGGCTAAATCAAGCCCGCCTAGCCCTGGAATGATTTTTCGCAGCGGGTTAACTGCAAACGAAGTGGCTTTGACCACAAATTGGCTCATCGGGTTGTAAAAGTCGGCTTTTGCCCACTGTAGCCAAAAACGCAGTAGTACCACCATTAAAAATAGATCAAACAAGGTGCTAATTAAAAATTGCATGGCATTCATAGTATAACCTTCAATAAAAAATGGTTTTAAAGTTCTTGTTCCATTTGCACTGCACGCGCAATGCACGCATCCATTGCATCACCCACAGTTTGGGTTAAACCTTGCGCTTTTAAATGCTCAACAGCTGCATGCGTGGTACCGCCTTTTGAGGTTACATTTGCACGCAGTTGCGAAATGCTAATATCTGGTTGGCTAAGTGCCATTTCAGCTGCGCCTAGCGCTGTTTGCTGTACTAAGCGACGCGCGTCTTCATCATTAAAGCCAAGTGCTTTCGCTTTTTCTTCAATCGCTTCCATAAATAAGAAAAAGTAAGCTGGCGATGAGCCTGTCACAGCAATGATATCGTTAATTTGCGATTCTTGCTCTACCCACACAACTATACCTGTACATTCAAAAACTTGTTGTACAAATTCATGTTCGCTTTGCGTTTCGCCAGCGCCATATAAGCCCGATACACCACGGCCAAGTAACGACGGTGTATTTGGCATACAACGCACCATTTTCACATCTTGGCCAAGCATTTCACGTAAGCGTTTAACGGTTAAGCCTGCAGCGACTGAGATAAATAATTTATCACTAAAGTCGATGCCTGAATCTTGAAATGATTGGCACAAGTCGCCCATCATTTGTGGTTTAACAGACAGAACAATGACATCTGCATCGCGCATAGCTTCGTTATTATCACTGGTGGTTTGCACCTTAAAGTCGGATGCTACCTTGGCTAGTTTTTCTTGGTTGCGGTTAGTTGCAATAATATTGTTTGCGTTAAAGCCGTTTTTTACCATGCCACCAATGATGGCGTAGCTCATATTACCTGTGCCTATAAATGCGATTTTTTTATCTGACATATGTCTGTTATCACCTTTTAAGTTCGTGTTCCAAAAATATCTGTGCCGATCCTCACCATGGTTGAACCTGCCGCTATGGCAGTCTCTACATCGTTACTCATCCCCATCGACAACGTATCTATATGAGGATATTGGGTCTGTAGTTTATCAAAGCAAGTTTGTAATTGCTCAAAATATTGAATTTGCGTGTTAGCATCGTCACTTTTTGCAGGAATAGCCATTAGTCCGCGTAATTTTAACTGTGAACACTGACTTATAAATTGCGCTAGTTGGTCAATCTCTTCTATGGTACAGCCTGATTTAGCATCTTCTGCGCTAATATTAACTTGTATCAGTACATTAAGAGCGGGCATTTCCTGTGGGCGCTGAGCGTTTAAGCGTTTTGCTATTTTTAGTCTATCGACGCTTTGTACCCAGTCAAAATTAGCAGCCACCAAAGCGCTTTTATTTGACTGTATAGGGCCAATGAAATGCCAAACAATATCGCTAAATGTGGCTAGTTGCGCTATTTTATCTACAGCTTCTTGAACATAAGATTCACCAAATTGGCGTTGCCCTTGCTCATAAGCTGCCATAATATCAGAGGCGGGTTTGGTTTTAGATACTGCAAGTAACGTAATTTCGTTACTATTACGCTGTGCATTTTGCGCTGCCTCTGCCATTCTAGCGTAGGCGGATGTGAGTCGTTCTGCTATTGTAACCATATATTTATCAGTTAGTTGTGGAGTCATAAATGGATATCACCGAATTATTGGCATTTAGTGTGCAACATAAAGCATCAGATTTGCACTTATCATCAGGGGTGTCACCTATGATACGTGTTGATGGTGATGTGCGACGTATTAATATACCAGCACTTGGAGATAAAGAAGTCAGCAGTCTGGTTTATGACATTATGAACGATAACCAGCGTAAGGACTATGAACAAAATCTCGAAGTGGATTTTTCTTTTGAAGTCCCTAATTTAGCACGTTTTCGTGTAAATGCCTTTAACTCTAATCGTGGTCCTGCTGCCGTGTTTCGTACTATCCCGAGTGATGTATTGACACTTGAAGATTTGGGCGCGCCGGAAATATTCAAACAAATTTCAGATAACCCACGAGGCTTAGTATTAGTTACCGGCCCTACAGGCTCAGGTAAGTCGACTACACTCGCAGCCATGGTGGACTATATAAATCAAAATAAACATCATCATGTACTGACCATTGAAGATCCTATCGAATTTGTGCACGATAATAAACTCAGCTTAATTAATCAGCGTGAAGTTCACCGCGATACACATAGTTTTTCTAATGCCTTGCGAAGTGCATTGCGTGAAGACCCTGATGTTATTTTGGTAGGTGAGCTACGAGATCTAGAAACTATTCGCCTTGCTATGACTGCTGCTGAAACTGGTCACTTAGTGTTTGGCACTTTGCATACCACGTCGGCACCTAAAACCATTGACCGTATTATTGACGTATTTCCTGGTGAAGAAAAAGACATGATCCGCTCTATGCTCTCTGAATCATTGCGTGCGGTTATCTCACAAACACTGATCAAGAAGGTCGGTGGAGGGCGAGTAGCTGCACACGAAATCATGTTGGCAACGCCTGCTATTCGTAACTTAATTCGTGAAGATAAAATTGCTCAAATGTACTCATCGATTCAAACTGGTGCGTCGCAGGGCATGCAAACCATGGATCAATGTTTAACGAATCTAGTTAACCGAGGCATTATCACTCACTCAGCGGCGTATACAAAAGCACAAGATAAGACGCAGTTTAGCGCTTAAGGAATTATTATGACTTTATCTCTAAATCACTTTTTACAAATAATGATCGACAAAAAAGGCTCTGATCTATTTGTATCAAGCCAGCTGCCTATCAGCGCTAAAATTAATGGCGAGCTGATACCTCTTAATGATGACAAGCTAACCGATGAGCAAGCGCTGGAATTAGTTGAATCAGCGATGAGTGAAAAGCAAAAAGCAGAGTTTCATAACACCAAAGAGTGTAACTTTGCGATTGCAACCAGCGAAGGGCGCTTTCGTATTTCGGCTTTTTGGCAACGCGATAGAGCGGGGATGGTTATTCGCCGGATTGTGACCCAAATACCTGATGTAAAAGAGCTTGGATTGCCATCAGCGCTTACAGATGTGATTATGTCAAAGCGCGGACTGGTATTATTTGTCGGTGGTACTGGAACAGGTAAATCAACGTCTTTGGCGGCGCTTATTGGTTATAGAAATCGCAATCAACGTGGGCATATTTTAACTATAGAAGATCCAATAGAGTTTGTTCATGAACATAAAAAAAGCATTATTACTCAACGTGAAGTGGGCTTAGATACTGAAAGTTTTGAGTCAGCACTAAAAAGCTCTTTACGCCAAGCGCCTGATGTTATTTTGATTGGTGAAATTCGATCGCAAGAAACTATGGAGTATGCGTTAAGCTTTGCAGAAACAGGTCATTTATGTGTTGCCACCTTACATGCTAACAATGCTAACCAAGCTATTGATCGTATTATGCACTTAGTTCCAAAAGAGAAGCACGATAAGCTTAAATATGATTTAGCATTAAACTTACGCGCTATTATTGCCCAGCAGCTTATCCCTACCTCTGATGGTGAGGGACGTGCTGCTGCTATAGAGGTATTATTGAATACGCCAATGGTGAGTGAGCTGATTAAAAACGGTAACATTGGTGGTATTAAAGAAACTATGGCCAAATCAACTGAAATGGGCATGCAGACCTTTGACCAAGCGCTGTTTGAGCTTTACAGACAGCAACGGATTAACTATGCCGATGCACTTCATCATGCAGACTCGCCAAATGATTTACGTTTAATGATAAAACTGCGTAATAACGAGCAGCAAGGGGCAGGCTTTTTGCAAGGTGTAACCATTGATGGCCTTGATGATAAAGGTAATATTACCTAAGGACAATTAACTCGTTGCTGCCTACATGGATATAAGCCAGTAGAATAACGTAGGAGCAGTTATCGAGCCAGCTAGGTTATAAACCTCGCGCCATGATTAAATCGCACCTTACTTGAACGAGTTTTAATCCGCAAAGGTTAATAGACCCAAATCTAAATCCACGCATAAAAAAAGCGCTTTAAGCGCTTTTTTTGTTAAATCAATTTATTCGCCATAACTGGCTTCAAAAAAGCTCTCTAGAATTATCACCGCAGACATATTATCTACGTTGCCTTTACCTAAGTTTTTATAACCACCACGTTCAAACAACCGTGCTTTAGCATCAGCGGTAGTTAAGCGCTCATCTTGAGTATGAACCGCTATACCGTAATGATTATGCAAACGGTTGGCGAACTTTTTGGCTTTAAAGGTAACCTCTTGAGAAGTGCCATCCATATTAAGCGGTAAGCCAACCACCATTAAGTCAGGTTGCCACTCTTTTACCTGTACAGCAATGTCATCCCAATTAGGGATGCCATCTTGAGCTTTCACCGCCTTTAGGCTGGTGGCGCTGCCTGTCAATTCTTGACCAATTGCAATACCAATGCTCTTAGTACCAAAATCAAATCCCATTACGGTGCGCTCACCTTGCGGTTTTACTGTTTTTTTAGTCATGTTTGTCTTTTATGTTATTAGGGTCTGTTAACCTTTCAAGGTTGAATTTGCAGCAGTCTGTTTGGTATTTAGGCAAGGCAGAGCCTTTGTGGTGTTATTCCCCATAAATAGGCGATAACGCAGCATCAATGCCAAACAGGCGCTGCCCGACGGGG
>NZ_PNDJ01000082.1:0-5115 GCF_005887255.1 Pseudoalteromonas sp. S1609
ACAACCATGTAAGAATAAGTAAAAACCGAGCAACAAAGAGTAAATCGCCCCTAGGCAGAACCCTTCGGGCAGCGCCTGTTTGGCATGGATACTGCGTTATCGCCTATTTATGGGGAATAAACCACATAGGCGCTGCCTTGCCTAAATACCAAACAGACTGCTGCAAATCCAACCTTGAAAGGTCAACAGACCCTAACCTCTAAAATAGTGACCATTTTAAATAAGTTTGTTATAAGCATGAAATGAAAAGTTTTTTACCAAAAAGTTATAAAGCATCTATTATTGTGTTGTAAGTTACTCTTATAAAAATCGATTTGGGTGGACATTAATTCCAGCCCTGTTAAAAATCGAATTATGTAATCTATAATCAGGTAAATTTAATAAAAAATATAACGTTTATTTTCCGTGTTTAAATTGGGGTCTACATGCTGTTCAATTCAAAATATAAAAACAAAATTAACGAGTTAAATAACGAGTTAATGCAATTAAAAAAAGCCAATGAAAAACTTGAGGAGCAATTATTAGCAGTAAACAGCGAGAAATCACAACTAAACCACAATGAAATAGCAAACGATACGGCATTTGTAAAACAGCGTGAATTAAATACCTTATCATTGCAGTCATCTGATTTAATTAGTGATATCAGAGAAAGCTTAGCCTCAACTTCACATAAACTAATCAATGATATTACGTCATTTAAGTCATCCCAAGAATTACTTGATACAATTTTAGATATGTTAGCAACGACTTCATCGTCAACACATAATATCTCAAGAGATACAAAGTCCGCCTCTAAATCCGTTAAAGAATTGCAGTCAGTAACAATCGGCATTAATGATTTTGTAAACATAATTAAAGGGATTTCTGATCAAACAAATTTACTCGCACTTAATGCAGCCATTGAGGCAGCAAGAGCGGGAGAGCAAGGGCGAGGGTTTGCAGTCGTCGCAGATGAAGTGAGAACGCTTGCTCAACGCTCTTCTGAGGCATCTAACGAGATATCTAATTTAATAGATAAGGTTAATGAGCAAATGCAAAGCGTTGTAACTAACATTACTAACGTTAGCGAAGAAAGTGATGGCATTGCAAATAGCTCATTAGAAATTGATACTACTGCTAAAAAGGTGGTTGAACTATCACAAAATATGTATAGCGTTATTGTTAATTCAAGTGCGGATGCATTTATTCAAACAGTAAAAATGGACCATATTGTATGGAAATACGATATTTATAAAGTCATTTTAGGTCAATCAAACAAGACGGCAGAAGACTTTTCTGATCATACCATGTGCCGTTTAGGTCAATGGTACTATCAAGGTGAAGGTGCATTAAAATATTCAAGCATTAACGACTTCAAAGCATTAGAGAAACCACATGCAGATGTCCACAAAAATGGCTTTGCTGCTCTAGAAGCATTCCAATTAGGCGATCTCAATACTGCTGTTGAAAAAGTATCTCTTATGGAGCAAGCAAGCTTTAAAGTAGTCGATATACTTAGCGCGTTATCAGATAAAATTATGGAGCATAACTTTAAATAAAATAGTCATAAGTATCTCCTTTTGCATAGCGATTTATAATCATTCATCGCTATGAATATCAAATTCATGTAAATCAATCAGAAACTAATCACACGTCTACACGAGCGTAAACCTTAAAGAGTATTTTTGTCATAAATATTGCTCAATAGCCAAACTAGATAAATTATTAACCCTTTAATTAATCATTAACTATATTTTTATAATAACAGCTCACCGTTTAGTGATTAAAGTTAGTAACTATAAAGCAAGAATACGCTAAAGCGGTCATAGCAATAATTATTCTGTTAAAAATGCAGTACAATTTTTACCGGTAACTAACTTAGGTATTACATGCGGTACACTTTCAATTTTATATGTTGTTTACTATTTCAAACCATTAGTTTTAATGCTTTTGCTGTAGCATTAAATCAAAATGACAGCTTACAACTAAAGTCAGCTATGTGGCATCAAGTAGATTTAGCTAAACCAACCCAAGGTGAGCAACTCATTAATGCTTATAACAATGTAAGTACTCCCGTCACTTCGCTGTATAGTGCCCATGGCAGTGCAATAGCAAAAATCAGTTTAACCACAGAGAGCGCAGGTCGCTGGTATATAATCCCCCAAATTAATTATTTAGATAGTGGCGTTGCTTTTTATCAAGATACTAGTGGGATCAGAAAAGTCGCTGATTTTTCGCAAGATAGTGCCAGCCCATCAGCCATTGTAATGCACAGCCGAGCTTTTGAATTACAACTAGAAGCTAATTCACACGGTGTTTTATGGCTTTATGTTAATGCTAAACACTTTGCTAAACCTGTCAGCATTAATGTTATTCCTCAATCTAGGTTTATTAAACTTCAGTTTTATATCAATTCATTAAGCTTAGTGTCTATTACTATAATGCTGACCTTGGCTTGCATGGCCTTGATCATGTTTTTTAAAACACGACATCGCGTGGCATTATTTTGTGCAGGTTATATAGGATTACACGGCATTGGTTGGGCATTCGCCGCGGGGGTAGTTGCGTTACTTTTTAATTACCACGCAATTAACACCCATTACTTTGGCATGTATATTTTTGCCTTTGCTATTGCTTGTGCCAGTTCATTTGCCTATTACTTATTTAACTTTGACCAACATACCCGCACTGGTATTAGCCGATTTTTAAAATACTTCTCCATAACCGCACTTGCCTGTGGTTTTTTAAACCCCTTTTTACCCTTTCATTGGGTGTTTTATTTAGCTCATTTCCTTGCTGCCATTTGGGTGTATTTAAGCTTAAAACTGGGCTTTAAAATGCTGGGGATGAGGGACTTTAGAGCGAAATATTTTTTAACTGGCAACCTTGTTTATAGCTTGTCCTTAGTTATTTTTATTTTATCGCACCTAAATTTAATAGAAATAAGTTCACCTGAATTATGGGTACTTATTGCTCTGGCCATTGATTGTATCTGTATTTTACTTTCTTTATCTGAATGGCTAAAAATAAAGCAAAATAATTTTATAAAAGCGCTAGAGCTATCACGCATAGACCCACTCACCAAAGTAGGAAACCGGCTGCAATTACAAGAAAAGCTCGATAACTTAGATAATTTTTATCTCATTGTGTTTATAGATTGCGACAATATTAAAAGCGTTAACGATCACCTAGGTCATGCTCACGGTGACAAGCTACTCATTGAGGTTACGCGGTTAATACAAAATGCGTTAGCCGACAAAGGCGAGGTATGCAGAACCGGCGGTGATGAGTTTATTTGTGTGTGTAACGTTCAGTCAGCACAACAGCTCGCCCAACTCACCCTGAGCATCAACGAGTCGTTAAACTATATTCATCAACAAGTTCAAAAACATTGGCCGTTATCAGGCGTGAGCTATGGCTTAGCTAGTAGTGAGGAATGTAATGACTACAAAGCCTGCTTAACCTTAGCCGACCAACGAATGTATACATTAAAACATCAGCGTAAAAACAAACGCCAAGTACAAAGCCAACACGCTTAACTTTATTACAGGCACAAAAAAGGACGTCCTGAGACGTCCTAATATAGAATAATGGTGGAGAGAGAGGGATTCGAACCCTCGTTAGGGATTAACCTAAACACACTTTCCAGGCGTGCGCCTTCAGCCACTCAGCCATCTCTCCACAATGTTGCTTTGCAACAGCGCGCTATAGTATGAAATACACTTGCTTGGTGCAAGGCCTTTTTAACACCATGCTTTTAACTGCTCAATAATCAAACTAACTACTCATAAGCAAATAAAAAGGCGATACCTGAGTATCGCCTTTATCTAATGCATTATATTGCTATTTATTATTTTGCCATATTGGCTGTAAAGTCTAGCATGCGATTTAATGATTTAAGTGCGCCTTCACGCAAATCCATATCAACAAACACTTCTTTACCGCTGGCATCAATCAGTGCTTCCTCAATCGCTTGTAAGCCGTTCATTGCCATCCAAGGGCAGTGAGCGCAAGTTTTACATGTAGCGCCGCTACCAGCCGTTGGCGCTTCAAAAAACTCTTTATCTGGGCATAGTTGCTGCATTTTATAAAAGATACCGCGATCGGTCGCCACAATAAACTTTTTATTAGGCATAGTTTGCGCTGCTTTAATAAGCTGGCTAGTAGAGCCAACAGCATCAGCGAGTTCAACAATTTCAGCCGGTGATTCGGGATGCACCAATACGCCTGCATCTGGATGCAAGACTTTAAAGTCTTTTAGCGCTTTGGTTTTGAACTCATCATGTACAATACATGCGCCGTTCCACATGATCATATCGGCGCCAGTGTTCTTTTGAATATAACTGCCTAAATGCTTATCTGGACCCCATATAATTTTTTCGCCTTGCTCATCTAAGTGCTCTACTATTTCAAGTGCACACGATGAGGTAACTATCCAATCAGCACGCGCTTTAACCGCGGTAGAAGTGTTAGCATACACTACCACTTTACGGTCTGGGTGTTGATCACAAAACGCTGAAAACTCATCCACTGGGCAACCAATATCTAATGAACAAGTCGCTTCAAGTGTTGGCATAACCACGGTTTTGTTAGGGGTTAAAATTTTAGCAGTCTCACCCATAAAACGTACACCCGCGACGATGATCATATCGGCTTCATGGCGAGCGCCAAAACGCGCCATTTCGAGTGAATCGGCTACACAGCCGCCCGTTTCTTCAGCAAGTGCTTGAATTTCAGGATCAGTGTAATAATGAGCAACAAGTACCGCGTTTTTCTCTTGCAGTAATTGTTTTATACGCGCTTTATATTCGCCTTTTTCGTCTTGTGTTAACGGTGCCGGCTTAGGAGGGAAAATATAACCTTCAGGCATAATAGTTTGAGCTAAACTCATGTTCTCGACCACTTTATTTACAGTGCAATTAATAGTGCAAATTATACGAGAAACGAACGCTAAATAATAGCAATCTAGTCAGGCAGTTTATAAATAAAAATAAGGGAGATACTAAGAAATATATTATACGGAGAAAGTGTACCAGAAGTGGTGGGTCATGATGGACTTGAACCATCGACCAATGGATTAAAAGTCCACTGCTCTACCAACTGAGCTAATGACCCGCTCTGGTTTACTTATAAAAA
>NZ_PNDJ01000083.1:0-27582 GCF_005887255.1 Pseudoalteromonas sp. S1609
GACCGCTGACCGCTGACCGCTCAATTATACGGATTTTCACCCATCGCAATAGCTACACAAAAAATCCGTAAATCCAACTCTAGCTGATGGTACTCTGGCTCCATATGGCAACACAGGGCGTAAAAGCTTTTATTATGATCTTTTTCTTTAAAATGCGCGAGTTCGTGCACCACCAATGCTTTTAATAACGGCTCTGGCGCGCGCAGTAAATCGCTGTTGATGGCTAAATCATGCTTGCGGGTTTTACCTTGCATACGGTACGTGTGGGTACCGAGCGCATTGGTAACCATATCACCTTGTTTTTTAAACGCAGCGCGTCCAAACGGTGGGGCGTTTTTTAAATACTGCTTTTTAAGCTCAGTGGCGTAGCTATACAGTAACTTATCACTGGTAATACGATGCGCCTGCGGGTACTTTTTAAGTAAATACTCACTTACCTTTCCTGCTTTTATTAGGCCTAATACTTGCTCAACGATATTGGCAGGGTAGCCGGTAAAGTAACGTGCGTATTCACTCATTATTGTCTCTGTATTTTGAATTTATTTTAAAAAAGTGCTTGCTGGTGGGCTTCTTTTTCGCCACTAAATGGATTGAGTACGTTGTGATTATACCCCAAATCTTGGCAAAACTGGCGAGCCAGCAGCGGCGCTTTGCGGTTATCAGCGGTATGAAAAAACACATAGGGGCTTTTGCCCTCATCGAGCCACTGGGTTACTTTGCTAAGCCAAGGTTGATAAAAGGTCTTATAATCGTTTTCTAAATCAGCAATAACAAAGCGCGCCATAGGCTGCGAGCCCGTTGCAATAGCGTGCACTGGTAAATGCGGCTTTTTCTGTTGTGCGTCTATTAGCGCTTCGGTGGTTGGCTTTACCGCAAAGAGCGCCCGAGTATCCATAGCAATTCGATTTATATTGTGTGCCATTAAAAGCTGATTAAGTGCGATTTCGGCCTCACCTTTTTTGAAAAAATCAGGGTGGCGTACCTCAACCCCATAGTTTAGCTCTTTAGGAAGTAAATCTATAAAAGCGGCAAGCTTAGCTAAATGTTGTGGCGCGAACGCTTTAGGTAATTGCAGCATTATTTGCCCTGTTTTTTCAAATAGCGGGGCGAATAAATTAAGCCAATTAGTTAGCTCATGTTGCACGTTAGTAAGTTGGAGTTCGTGACTAAAGCGCCGATGAAATTTAAAGGTAAATTTAAACTCATCAGGTACACTGGCAGCCCATCGTAGTACAGTGTCAGGAGAGGGATCGGCGTAAAAGCTAGTATTACCTTCTACCGAATTAAAATGCTGCGCATATTCGCTAAGCATATCGGCATTTTTACACTGGCGTGAAAATAAGTTTCCTTTCCATGCGTTGCTCGACCACTGCGGGCATCCAATATATAGCATACAAACAAAAGCCTTGTTATAAAGTACCGGTAGTGTAACAAATAACAAAACGGTGCGCTGTAAATTCAACCCCGAAAGGTAAACACGCCCTAGCATCTTCAACCGACTTGGGTATAATGCAGGGCTTAATTTGATTATTTTGAATTGCTAGCGGTTTTATTTTCATTTTGGTGTTTATAAAAACTTTTAAAACAACGGTGTTTAACCGCTATATGCCTTTTATCTGACAGGAAAACTATGCGCTCTATATACTGCGGACAGCTAAATAAAACTCACGTAGATCAGGAAGTTGAACTATGTGGCTGGATCAACAAACGACGTGACCTTGGCGGACTTATCTTTGTCGATTTACGTGATAGAGAAGGTTTAGTACAAGTTGTATTCGATCCGGAAGTTGAAGGACTAATGGAAACAGCTAACAAACTTCGTCAAGAATTTTGTGTTCAGTTAAAAGGGATTGTACGCGCTCGCCCAGATAGCCAAGTAAATAAAGACATGGCAACCGGCGAAGTAGAAATTTTAGGCACGGGTTTAACTATTATTAACCGCTCTGAGCCTATGCCACTTGACTTTAACCAAGTGAACTCAGAAGAGCGTCGTTTAAAATACCGTTACTTAGATTTACGTCGTTTAGAAATGAGCGACCGCATTAAATTACGTGCTAAAGCAAGCAGCTTTGTACGTCGCTTTTTAGATGAAAATGGCTTTTTAGATATCGAAACGCCAGTGCTAACTAAAGCAACGCCTGAAGGTGCTCGCGATTACTTAGTACCGAGTCGTGTTCATAAAGGTAGCTTTTACGCATTACCACAGTCGCCACAGTTATTTAAGCAATTGTTGATGATGTCGGGTTTTGACCGTTACTACCAAATTGTTAAATGTTTCCGTGATGAAGACTTACGTGCTGACCGTCAACCTGAGTTTACTCAAATAGATTTAGAAACCTCGTTCATGAGCTCTGATCAAGTACGTGGTATGACAGAGAAAATGATCCGTGAAATGTGGCAGTCATTACTAAATGTTGATTTAGGTGATTTCCCAATTATGCCTTACTCTGAGGCAATGAGCTTATATGGTTCTGATAAGCCAGACTTACGTAACCCAATGAAGCTAATTGATGTAGCCGATTTAGTAAAAGACGTAGAGTTTAAAGTATTCTCAGGCCCAGCAAATGATGAAAAAGGCCGTGTTGCAGTACTAACGGTACCAGGTGGCGCATCACTTTCTCGTAAGCAACTAGATGATTACACTAAGTTTATCGGTATTTACGGTGCTAAAGGTTTAGCATGGATGAAAGTAAATGACCGCGATGCAGGCGTTGAGGGCGTGCAATCGCCAATCGCTAAATTCTTAAATGAAGACGTGATCACGCAGTTACTTGAACGTACTAATGCACAAACAGGCGATATCATTTTATTTGGTGCGGATAAACGCAACACCGTAAATGAAGCCATGGGCGCACTTCGTTTAAAAATTGGTATTGATTTAGAAATCACTAATTTAGATAGCTGGGCACCACTTTGGGTTGTTGATTTTCCAATGTTTGAAGAAGATGACGAAGGCACATTACACGCTGTACACCATCCATTTACTGCACCAAAAGATATTAGTGCCAGTGAGCTTGAAGCAAACCCAGCAGCGGCTATTTCAGATGCTTACGATATGGTATTAAACGGCTACGAAGTGGGCGGTGGCTCGGTACGTATTCACAATGCAGATATGCAAGAAGCGGCATTTAGAATTTTAGGTATTGAAGCGCAAGAGCAGCAAGATAAATTTGGTTTCTTACTTGATGCACTTAAATACGGCACACCACCGCATGCAGGTTTAGCATTCGGTTTAGACCGTTTAGTTATGTTGCTATGTGGTACTGATAACATTCGTGACGTTATTGCTTTCCCTAAAACCACACAAGCATCGTGTTTATTAACCGATGCGCCTAGCAAAGCTAACAGCGATTCGCTGACAGAGCTTGCTATTAGTGTAGTTGAGAAAGAATTACCAAGCGCAGAATGAAACCCTAGTGTTTAGTTAGATCAAAACCCCTTAGGCTAAATACCTAAGGGGTTTTTTGTTTGGCATAACCCAATTTAGGTGCTTTATATTTATGAGTGAGCTATTTAAAGATAGTCATTATTTCAGTGAGCCATTTTTAAACTTTACAGCAAATGCAAAGTGCTTTAGCGATATTGAGTTTGAACAATGTCAGTTTATTGAGTGCGATTTTAGTCACAGCCAGTTTAATGCCTGTCGGTTTATAGAGTGTGAGTTTATTAACTGTAATTTGACTGAGCTTAATTGGAATTACAGCTCACTAGAAGGGGTGAGCTTTGCAAATTGTAAACTCAATAGCATAATGTGGGGACAAGTAAATTGGCCACAATTAGCGCTAACATCACCGGTGAGTTTTAAACAGTGTGAGCTGAGCCATAGTTCGTTTTTTGAATTACAGTTAAAAGCGTTAACAATGACGAACTGTTTTGCCAAAGATGTTGATTTTAGGCACGCTAACTTAGCTCAAAGCAACTTCTCGGATACTGACTTTAGAGACAGCCTGTTTCATCAAACTAATTTGAGAAAAGCAAACTTTGTTGGCGCAACGCAATTTAATATTGATATAACAAGCAATGATGTGAGTAATGCAAAGTTTGAACGGCTTGAAGCGTTAAATTTATTAGCTGGACTTGATATCGAGCTGGTTGATTAGCCGCAAGAGTTTACGGCTAATGCGTATATTTACTATTAGCAAGCAGGGCCATTTTTGTTGCGCGCGCTAGCAAGTGCACGGGCTATGCTCAGTAGCTCAGGCGAAATATCATCAGCGCCATCTTTAATCAGTTTGGTTACATCACCAGATGAATATAAGCTATCACGCGGTGATTTAATTCCCAGCTCTCTCACAAAGTCTTTGGTTTTACCTGTACTGCCGGTTTCAATGAACTTAAAAATAATCCGTTCGTTGTTACTTTTCGGCTCGGCTTGTAACACTTTAATTTCTTCTTGGTAGGCTTCAATTCTGCTTTGGAGAATGTCGATGCGTTGTTCAATGCTGCTATATGATTTCATGAATGGATTCTTTTGCGATAATAGTAAAACAATAATCGCTATTATCGCACAAATTAGCAAAGGCGCGCGCTAACCTTTATAATAAAAATTAATGTTAGTTAAAAATGTATAAGTAATACAAGGGAATGCATGTTAAAAATTATAAAAAAGCGTTTAATGTTAAGTGCACTGACTTTAAGTTCTACGCTATTTGCATCATCAAGTTATGCCCAAGACGATGCAATCATTGATGAAAGTCGTAATCGCTCTATACCTGTAAATATTACCCTACCAGCTAACCACCTTAAGTGCAGCGCGCAAGTCAAATGCCCTGTGGTATTTGTAAATGCAGGGTATGGCATTAGCCACGATGAATACACTTTTGCGAGTAAGTTATTTAATGCGCAAGGTTATTTAAGCATTGCGGTAGCGCATGAGCTTAAAAGTGACCCTGCACTTAATCGTGCGCAGCCATACCTAGCTACTCGTATGGAAAATTGGCACCGGGGTGTTGTAACCCTTAAGTTTTTAGTCAACGAGCTGAGTGTTAAATACCCTGAGTATGATTTTACAAAACTCACTTTATTTGGCCACTCAAATGGTGGAGATATTTCAGCCTTGTATGCAGCTATTTATCCAAGTGAAGTAAGCCAATTAATTACGCTCGATCACCGCCGCATGTTATTGCCACGCAATAAAAACACACGCGTGCTCACACTGCGCGGTAGTGATTATCCAGCCGATGCGAACGTGCTTTTAACCGATAAAGAGTTAACTGTTTATCCTGTTACACAAACGTTGATAGAAAAATCACGTCATAACGATATGTACGATGGCGGCCCTAAATGGCTGGTGGATAGAATGAGTAAAGAGGTAGCGGCGTTTTTAGATAATTAGCTAAGATATATTTCAAGCCAACATTATGCTGGCTTGATATATAAAGGTTTAAGCTGACGCAGAATTTTTAGTGCGATCAAACAAAGCATGTATATTTATTGCAGGTTACCCTTGGGGCGTAGCAAACTGCTTTATTGGCTGTTCCTTTATTTCCATATCTTCTGTAGGAATTGTTAAAAGTGAATAGTTTGTTCTAATTGTGATGATATCGGCAAATTTACCATTAATGTACAAGTTTACAAATGGGGTAAGTGTCCCCACCAGATACCTCTTACCTGGATCTAATGCAAACCTCTTTTCTATGCCTTTTAGTTCAATAAATTTGACTTCTAGGGGCTCGAATTCTAATGATGACAATTGCTTGTAGGCGCGTCTGCGTCCCTGTATGGGTTGCTCTGACATACCTGTATCTAAGTTATTCTCTTTTAAATCGTAATACCTATCTTCTTCAAATACATACATCGAGTTTAAATCGATTCCTTGCTTATTAAAAGCGAGAGAGCTTAGCTTAACTTTATATGGTGTTGTGTTAGCTAATCTGATATTCGTTATACACTTAGTATCTATATGACAAAAAGTGAAAGAGGAGGTAGCGATAGGACTTTCGATAGCTTCTTCGGTAGCAAACGATGAGTAACTAATCAAACAAAATATAGTAATAATAATTCTTTTCATTGGGCTGCTCGTACTGCACTTTCAAATGCGTATGAAGAGGATAGAATTTCTTTTCTATCTTGGGCGCTTTGGTTTATTCGTGCGTTTCGAGCGATTATATTAAGCTCTTTCATAGCTGTTCTAGCGTTATATGCTGTATCTTCAGAAGTCCATACCGCGTGACTAAACTCGTGAACGATAGTATCAACTTTTCTGTCAGTTCCTACTTCGAAAAAGCTCTTACCAAACCCTATAATTCCATATCTATCATAATAAGTAGCATCTCCAAACCCTGTGCATTTATAAAGTTTATGAGGGGTTAAAAGCATGGAGCCGATAAGGTTTATTATTTTGCGTGCTTGGCGAATTAGAAATGTTCGTGTTGCCTCAAAATTAATTGAATTAATAAAACCATATTGTTTCATAATTGATTCGAATTTTTCTTTTTTCTTTTCATCTAAGTTAGCAGGGTTGTGTAATATATTAATAAAAGTTGTTAATACTTTTGGGGTAATTAGCATAGCTATTTCAATTTGTTTTAGTTCAGATAAAGTTAACTCGATACCTGTTTTGTTTGTTACTTCGTAAATTGAAAAGTTATTGCGCTCATAGTAAGTATTTTTATTCATACTATTTATACCTATCCTTGGTTATATAATTTTTACTAACAAGCTACTAGAATTGTACCTATTATTCAACCTCTATATTTTATCTCAGATTGTGAGGTTACATTAATGAACATCTAAGATAGCGCAGCCACAGCTGTGCGTCACCCCACTAATGCGCTAACCACCAGTGGACTATTATGTAGCGTTTTATGCACAGGGCATTTGTCGGCTATTTCGAGTAATCGATTTCGCTGAGCGTCAGTTAAATCACCTTGTAAGGTTATTTTGCGGATAATGGCCTCTAGATTGCCGGTTTTTTCACAATCATCACAATCTTGGTTGTAATTGCGGGTATGGTTGAGCTCTACTTTTATGTGCTCTAGCGGCAACTCTTTGCGACTTGCATACATGCGAAGTGTCATTGCAGTACACGCTCCAAGCCCAGCGAGTAAATGATCATAAGGGTCTGGGCCTAAGTTTTTACCGCCGACATCGGTGGGCTCATCAGCAAGCCATGTATGGTTTTTAGTACTCACGTGCTGAGTGAATTTATGATCTTTTTCTTCAACTAATACACTGCCGTTAGTTAATTTTGCACTATAGGGTGTTTTATCGTATTCAACATAGCGATTAGCCCACGTAGCAATAACATCGGCTGCGTAGTTAGCGTCTTCTTTATTACTGAGTAAGTGATCGGCATTATCTAAACTTATAAAGCTTTTTGGATGCTTGGCAGCGGCGTAAATTTTTTCGGCTTCACTAATATTCACGGTAGCATCAATAGGAGAGTGCATAACTAACAAAGCACGCTTAAGCTTACTTATATGGCTGTTATCGTATTTGGCGATGTCATCTATAAATTGTTTTTTAATCGTAAATTCCCGCCCGGCTAAACACACTTTTGCTTCACCCGATTGGTTTATTTCATCTAAATGAGCAGCAAAATTATGGGTAACGTGCTGAGCATCCGATGGCGCACCTATAGTCGTAATGGCCGATACTTCGGGTATGTGCTCTGCTGCTGCAAGCACCGCAGCACCACCTAAACTGTGGCCTATCAATAACTGAGGTGCTTTAAAGTGTGTTCTTAAGTGATTGGCTGCAGCCACTAAGTCTTGAATGTTTGATGAAAAGTTACTGTTGGCAAAGTCACCATCGCTATTACCAAGCCCTGTAAAATCAAAGCGTAATACAGCAATGCCTTGCTGAGTGAGCGCGCGACTTATTCGTGTTGCAGCCGCTACATCTTTAGAGCAGGTAAAACAGTGAGCAAATAAGGCATAAAATTTCACTTCACCAGAGGGCTGTTCAAGTTGTCCAGCGAGTTCTAATTCACCGCTTTTAAAAGAAACTTTTTGTCGCATGTAGAGAGCCTTAACAAGTTGATATAGTGTGTGATGCTGATAAGGAATAGATTGGTACGATGGGGTGAAAATTCAATACAAGCGTTATTTTGATCTTGATCAAGGCAGAGAAGGCTTGCTTATTGGGTGCGGACATATGTCCTTATAATTTCAAGGGGGTTTGTCTATCCTCGCACAGCATAAAAATGCAGCCTTTATTACTTGAATTAAGTAGTTAAGCTATATTTGAATGTAATACTAATTTCGTGTAGACCTGTGGCTTAAGCGAATTAGTAAATGGCTTCTAACAACCTACTTACTGGAATGTACCATGCAATTACCTACAGTTGATTATAAAGCGGACGATGCGGCTGCGCAATTTGTTGAATCGTTGAGAAATACTGGTTTTGGCGTATTAAAAAACCATCCTATTCCGCAATCTTTAGTTGAGTCTATTTATAAAAATTGGCAAGACTTTTTTAACTCAGAGCAAAAGCATGAGTTTTTATTTTCAAAAGAAACGCAAGATGGTTATTTTCCACCGTCGGTATCAGAAGTAGCTAAAGGCCATACGGTAAAAGACATTAAAGAGTACTTTCATGTTTACCCTAAAGGCCGTGTTCCTGCACAATTAGAAGCAGATGTACGTGAGTACTACCGTTTAGCTAATGAATTTGCGGCAACATTATTAAGCTGGGTTCAGGCTGAAGCGCCTGAAGAAGTGCGTGCTAAGTTCTCTATTGATTTAAAAGATATGATTGCCCAGTCTGAGCAAACGTTGTTACGTATTTTACATTACCCGCCAATGACAGGTGATGAAGAGCCTGGTGCTATTCGTGCTGCTGCGCACGGTGATATTAACTTATTAACCGTATTACCGGCGTCAAATGAGCCAGGCTTACAAGTACAAAAAACCGATGGCGGTTGGTTAGACGTGCCATGTGATTTTGGTAGTCTAATTATTAATATTGGTGACATGTTACAAGAAGCATCGGGTGGCTACTTCCCATCAACGATTCACCGTGTAATTAATCCATCGGGCAAAGCAACAACCAAATCACGTATTTCATTACCATTGTTTTTACACCCTCGTCCAGATGTGGTGTTATCTGATCGCTACACAGCAGATAGCTACTTACAAGAGCGTTTACGTGAGTTAGGTGTAAAATAAACTTTTAGCATTTGTAATGCTCAGGTAAATAAAAAGCGGCTGTTTAGCCGCTTTTTTAGTATTTGTGTTTATTGATTTGGCACAAAGTAAATAATGGCATGCATTCTGAGCTACTAAAGGTATAATGCGCGCAACTGGCCACTTTGGCCTAATTTGAAATAGAGAGTTTATATGAGTTTTGATGGTTTAGGTTTATCACAGTCTTTAGTTAATGCGGTTTTAGAAAAGGGCTATGAAACGCCAACGCCTATTCAGGCTCAAGCTATCCCAGCAATTATTGCACGTCGCGATGTAATGGCTGCAGCGCAAACTGGTACCGGTAAAACTGCTGGTTTTACTTTGCCACTGATTGAGCGTTTATCGTCGGGCACTAAAGCAAAAAGTAATCATGTCCGTGCGCTTATTTTAACGCCAACCCGTGAGCTTGCCTTGCAAGTGAGCGAAAACGTTGAAGAATACGCTAAGCATTCTGATGTGAGTTCGTTTGTGGTTTACGGTGGTGTAAAAATTAACCCTCAAATGCAACGCCTGCGCAAAGGGGTTGATATTTTAGTGGCGACACCAGGGCGTTTAATTGATTTACACAATCAAAACGCGGTTAAATTTGATAGCGTTGAAGTATTGGTTTTAGATGAAGCCGACCGTATGTTAGACATGGGCTTTATCCATGATATTAAACGCCTGATTGCAAAAATGCCTGAAAAGCGTCAAAACTTAATGTTCTCAGCCACGTTTTCGGATGATATTCGCGCGCTGGCAAAAGGGTTAATTAACGACCCCGTTGAAATTTCTGTTGCGGCCAAAAACACCACTGCTAAAAGCGTCACGCAATGCGTATACGCAGTAGACAAAGCACGTAAAACGGCCTTATTAAGCCATTTAATTCGTAGCAACGATTGGCAACAAGTACTGGTATTTAGCCGTACTAAACACGGTGCTAACCGTTTAGTTAAGCAACTGGAACGCGATGATATTGTTGGCGCGGCAATCCATGGCAATAAATCTCAGGGCGCACGTGTTAAAGCACTTGAAGGCTTTAAAAGTGGTGAAGTGCGCGTATTAGTGGCAACCGATATTGTTGCACGTGGTTTAGACATTGTTGAATTACCGCATGTTGTAAACTACGACTTACCTAATGTATATGAAGATTATGTTCACCGTATTGGCCGAACTGGTCGTGCGGGGGCATCAGGGCATGCTATTTCGTTTGTAACGGTTGACGATGCAGTAGATTTATACGGCATTGAGCGCTTTATTGGCGAGCTAATTCCACGTGCTGAAGAAGAAGGTTTTGAACCGGCTAACCCTGTTGCAGAGCGCGCACTCGATGCACGCCCGTTACCGGCTAAAAAGCCAAAGAAAAAACAACCATTTAATAAGCCTAAATCAGATAGCAGCAAACCTAACAGCAAAAAGCCTAACAATGGTGGCAATGGTACAGGCCCACGTCGTGGTGGCTCTAAAAAGCCAGCAGCTAAAACCGATGATAATGCACAAAACCCATGGGCAAAGCGTCAATCGGTTGGGGGCAGTGGTCAACGCCGTCGTCGTCCAGCAAATAACGACTAATTAGGTCTAGTTCGCTTTAATAAAAAACGCGCTTACTTTTACTGGTAGCGCGTTTTTTAATGCCTATTTTAAAGCTTTACTAACCGATTAAATAATTAACTGCTAATCCTACAAATAAAGTAACACTGACGCTCAGTAACGTTCCTAGCATCACATATTCAGTGAGTTGTTTATCTTTGCTGGCACTTAAGTCGCCAAATCTAAACACCGATTTAGCGGCAATTAAAAACCCAAGCCCTGCAAACTGATCTAATAAAATAAATGTCAGCATAAGTACTCTTTCAAGCATACCAATACTTTGTCCTGCTAAGGGGAGGCTACCATCACTAGAAAAGTGATTAGTTAAACGCTCTAACATCATTCTTATAAATACCGCACTGGGACTTAAAATAATAAGGTAACCAGCTATAACCCACAGCACTTTATCGTTGCACAATAACGCCATCACATTGTCAGCAAATTGCTGATTGTCAGTTAGCCAAATACTTATCGCAATAATGACAGTGATATGTGCAATTTGGTCTAATAAAAAAGGCACTACGCCTTTATTTGAATACGATTTCGCAATATCAATAAAGTAGTGACTGATCATAACAATGCTGGTCGCCAGTAATACGCTGCTTAGTTGTTGCCAGCCAAAACTATATTCCCAAAGTGCCACTACGATTGCACTGGTAATTCCGTGAACCAATACATGGTAGTAAAGTTTTTTTGCTTTAAAATGACGGGTGTTTCTGTCGTTTACCCAGCTCATGGGTTGCCAATAAAAATCAGCGAGTAAGTGGCCAATAATCAGTGCAACGAGTAATAGTGAAAATTCCATTAGTCATGTCCTTGCTGTATGCTTTTAAGATGTTGTTGTGCATGTAAAATAAATCGTTCTATCAGCTGATAGTTAGCAAGATTAAGCAGCTTAGTAACGTTTTCTCGGCTGGTGTTGAGCTCTTTAGCTAAAGCTGCATGGTTGTTATTAGCATGGGTTAAATATACATACAAAGCATTTGCTTGTTTTTGGGTTATTTTACACAGTAATACATCGACAAACGCTAGGTTTAACTTGAAGCTCTCATCAACCGGTTGACCTGCAATAGCAAATGTAAAACGCTGGTTTGTCATTTTATCTAGCTCATGACCAGAGAGAGTAAACGCAGAGCCTGTAGCGGTTTTTATACTCTTACCCGGGTTATCTATGTGCCCCAATGCCATACTTTGGCGTAGTTCATAGCCGGCAGATTTTAGCTGTAGGTAAATGAGTATAGCGGTGGTAACTAACTGTTCACTTTTATCGAGTTGCAGTTGAAATGCATCCCCACGGTAAATATCCCAAGATGTTGTTTTATTGCAATTTGCACGTAAACTTTGCTCTAGCTGATAAAGCATGGCATCGTATTGTTGTTTAGGTATTTTTTGCGATTTAATAATGTCGCCGCTGATCACACCAATCATAAAAATCCAGATAGATTATTTATATGTAACCGTATTTGGTTACACTGTTAAATGTAACCGCATTTGGTTACATTGGGTATGGTAACTAATTTAGGTTACTTAACGCGCAATTGCAAGTATTACTCATTGGGACATAATAATGACCTCACAACAAACCAGTAAACCTCGTGTAGGTATTTTTGTCGATGTACAAAATATTTATTACACCTGTCGTGAAAGCTACGGTAAAAACTTTGATTACAATGCCTTTTGGCGAATGATGGAGCAACAATACGATATAGAATGTGCGTTCGCTTATGCAATATACCGAGGTGATGAAAAGCAAAATCAGTTTCAAAATATTTTGCGCGCTATTGGCTTTGAAGTAAAACTAAAACCCTTTATTCAACGCCGTGACGGCAGTGCCAAAGGCGATTGGGATGTGGGTATAACCATAGATATGCTAGAGCAGGGGAAGAAGCTTGATAAAGTTATTTTACTCTCGGGTGACGGTGATTTTGCATTATTACTTGGGCATTTAAAAAATCAATATAGTGTTTCGTGTGATGTATACGGTGCTGATAAATTAACCGCAGAGGTACTTAAGCAAAGTGCCGAGCAATTTCATTTAATTGACAAACAGCTACTACTTTAAAAAGTATAAGTATTGTATTTTTGATTTATTTTTGAGCAGAATGTTTGCGTTGATCATGAGAGTATTTAATACAACGGGTGCATAGATTAATTAAGCCTAATTTAGGCTTTTTTTATGGCGATAATAAATTGGGTTTAGTGGATGAGTATGGTAATTTTAAGATTCAATTAGTATCAAGGAATTACATGCTTAACTACAGTAATATGCCATTAGACAGAGGCTCAAATGCGCGCAAAGATCCTACTTGGGTAGACGCAAAAAAAACAGCAGACAGTTTATGGCTTTTAGTTAAAGGCAATCACACCTTATTTGCTAACAGTAGCCCTGAGGTGGTGTATTTAGCTTACCAACAAGTGGCGCATTTAGATTTAACGCAGGCTATTCTTTTAGGATCAAATAAACAGGATAATGCCGTATTTGCGCTAGACGTAACTGAACTCGAAGAGTCGTTATTAGCAACGATTGTTGGTGATGCCAAGTTTGCAGATATTCGTCAATATGGTACTCAAGTAGCACTTGAAGATGGCTCAAATGCAGCGCTTGCTCGTGGGTTGTGTTACTGGCATGCCACTCATAGCTTTTGTGGTCGCTGTGGTACCAAAAATCACTTAGTTGAAGGGGGGCATTCACGTTTATGCGACAACGCAGCCTGTATGCACCAAACTTTTCCGCGTACCGATCCAGCCGTTATTATGGTAGTAACTAAAACATTTTCTGATGGGATTGAACGCTGCTTATTGGGTCGCCAAGCAACTTGGCCAAAAGGATTGTTTTCCTCGCTTGCCGGGTTTGTCGATCCAGGTGAAACCCTTGAACAAACCGTGATCCGAGAAGTAAAAGAGGAAGCGGGCATTACCGTGGAGAAAGCAGAGTATATTGCTTCTCAACCTTGGCCGTTTCCTTCATCAATTATGCTTGGTTTTATTGCCACAGCAAGCAGTGATGAAATAAGCACAGAGCAAGATGAACTTGAAGATGCACGATGGTTTTCTCGCCAAGAACTTGCGCAATTTAAAGATTGGCAACACGAGGGGGAGCATTTAAAGCTACCTAGAGCTGATTCGATTTCGCGTTATTTAATTGAATATTGGCGTACTCAGATAGAAGGATGAATCATGTCGAGCAAAAATAAAAATACCCAATTAGTGTCATCAGGGCGCAAAAAAGCGTACACCCATGGCGTAGTTAATCCAGTGATACAGCGCGCTTCAACGATTGTGTTTGATTCTGTGAGTGAGCTTAAAGAAGCGGCTAAAACACGTGGCGACAAAACCTTGTTTTATGGCCGCAGAGGGACGACCACTCATTTTGCTCTGCAAGAGGCAATTACCGAACTCGAAGGCGGTGAGGGCTGTGCGTTATACCCATGTGGCGCGGCAGCGATAAGCCAAACTCTGTTATCGTTTTTAAAGTCTGGTGATCATATTTTAATAGTGGACACTGTTTACGAGCCAACCCGTGATTTTTGCGACAAGATATTAGCTGGGTTGGGTATTAGTACGACCTATTATCCGCCCATGATTGGCGCAGACATAAAAGAGTACATTCAAGACAATACCAAAATGTTGTTTTTAGAGTCTCCGGGTTCAATTACCATGGAAGTTCAAGACGTTCCCGCCATGGTAAAAGTGGCAAACGATCATAATGTAATGACGGTGCTTGATAACACCTATGGCAATGGCTTGCATTATCGTCCGCTTGAACATGGTGTTGATATTAGTATTCAAGCCGCCACCAAATATATTGTTGGCCACTCTGATGTGATGATGGGCGTTGCTGTAGCTAATAAAAAGTATTGGCCAACACTTCGTGAACACTCTTATTTACTCGGGCAATGCACCAGTGCTGATGATGCGTATTTAGCACTACGAGGCTTGCGTACCATGGCAGTGCGATTAAATCAGCATGAAAAAGCCGCGCTAGAAGTAGCAAAATGGCTTGAGCAACATGCGTTGGTTGATCATATTCGCCATCCTGCGTTTACAACATGCCCAGGCCATGAATTTTTCAAGCGCGATTTTGACGGCAGTAATGGTTTATTTTCGTTTGTAATGAAAGCGGGTAATCAACACGCCATAGATGCTTTTTTAGATAGCTTACAACATTTCAAAATGGGCTTTTCGTGGGGGGGCTTCGAGAGCTTAGTAACGGCAAACTTATCAATGAAAGGGCTGCGCTCGCAAACAGGGTGGGAGCATGGACCTGTTATTCGTTTGCATATTGGTTTGGAAGATGTTGAAGATTTAATTGCCGACTTACAGCAAGCATTAGTAATTTATGAGCAACATTTATAATTATTAATTGGTTAAATTACATTATTTGTTACAAAGCCTACCTCTGAGTAGGCTTTTTTTTGCTAGCAATTCAACGTGTTTACACTTAGTGTTGTTAAATAACGCTTATTTTAAAGTATGAACAACGTCATTAAGGATAGTCAATGGCAACACCATCACCTATTAACGTAGGGCGCTTAACCCAAATCGCGGGTTTTGAGCTGGTACGTATGTTTTTAACTAAACGAGGACTTATTGCACTGGCGGCTTTTGCGCTAGTGTGGCTTGTTATTTTACGTTACCCCATAGGCCAAGCTGTAGGCATAATCAGCTCGCCAGATTTTGAACAAATAGCCCGTGATATTTCCGGCTCTATTGGATTAAGTAAGTTACTTGATTGGCCTGAAGCCGAATTTGCTATGTATTGGCTTATTGCTTTGTATAGTTTTCCTGTTTTTAGCTTATTTATTTGTAGTGATCAAACCGTCGGTGACAGAGAGCGCGGTACGCTAAGGTTTTTATCATTACGCTCAACGCGCTTTGAAATACTCTTTGGTCGATTTTTAGGACAGTTAGCGGTACTAACCTGTTTAGTTGGCATAACGCTTATAGCGACATTGGCGGTGCTCGGGTTTCGCGAGCCGAGCTTACTTGCTGGTGGCCTTGGTCGTGCTGTTTCAATATTTTTAATACTCATAGTTACTTTTTCGCCGTTTGTAGCCTTAATGAGCTTAATTAATACTTTTGCGAGTTCCTCTCGTCTGGCAATTGTATTAGCTATTTTATATTTTACAGCCGGTGGCATTATTGTTGGATTACTGGAGTGGCAACTACCCGCATTAAGTGTGCTTGATTATTTATTCCCCGGTGTGCAAATAGAGCTATTAGCGGGACAAAACTTACCGTTATTGAGCGCATTAGCTATTCCACTTGTGCAAACAGCGGTGTTACTTGCAGTTGCTCAACGTATTTTTGCAAGGAGCTCATTATGAAATCATTAATAACAGGGCGTAATTTAAGTAAATCATACGGCTCAAAACTGGCTCTTGATAATGTGAATTTTGAGATTCAAAAAGGCGCGCCAGTTGCATTAGTTGGCCCTAATGGCGCAGGGAAAACCACTTTATTTAGTTTGTTGTGTGGCTATATCGCACCTAGCATGGGTGAGCTTGAAATACTCGGCCATAAACCAGGTAGCGCGGCTTTATTTAATGAAGTGAGTGCGTTACCACAAGATGCACAGCTAGATCCGCGTTTTAATATAGATAAACAACTTAGCTTTTATGCCAAGCTACAAGGTATGAGCACCAAGCAAAGCCAAATAGAGGCACTTCGAGTATTAGATTTAGTGGGTCTTAGCGAGGTTGCAAAAAACCGCGCAGGGGACTTATCTCACGGTATGCGCAAGCGCGTAACCATAGCACAAGCATTAATTGGTTCACCGCAAATTGTGATGTTAGATGAGGCCACAGCAGGACTTGATCCGATTCATGCCAGAGAAGTCAGGGAGCTGGTGTCTGAGCTATCGTCTCAAGCGACGTTTATTTTAAGCTCTCATGATTTAACTGAACTCGAACGATTATGTTCTCAAGTACTACATTTAGATAAAGGTATATTAAGCGAGCACCAAACTAAAGCGGCGAATACCGATAAGCATTTTTACACTTTAATGCTCAGTGAAGCATATCAAAATGTGGAGCAACAACTCCAAGCACTTGATGGTGTAAGCCGTGTTTATATGAGCCAACATAAAGAGTATGTGATTGAGTATCAACCAACGAGCGAGTCACTTGACATAGCGCTATTGCAATCTTGTCGCCAACATAATTGGCAGTACAGGCAGTTAGTAAATGGTCATACTCTAGAAAATCAAATATTTAAACAGGAGAAACTATAATGGGATTATTTAGTGGTTTAATGGGGAACGCCAGTGAGGTGGATGATGCCGACTTAGAGAAGGTATTGGCCAATACACTCATCGAGGGTGAGCGAGTTGAAAAGGCGTATAAAGTAGTTCGTGATATGTTTATCTTTACAAATAAGCGGCTAATTTTATTAGATAAACAAGGCGTGACTGGTTCTAAAATGGAAATGATCAGTATTGCTTACTCTAAGATAACTAAGTTCAGCAAAGAAAGTGCGGGGCACTTTGATTTAGATGCAGAGCTGAAAATTTGGGTTGGATCTGATCCAACGCCTATCAGCAAGGACTTTAAAGCTGGCGATAATATAAATGATGTTTATCGAATAATCAGCCAGTATTCATTATAGAAACAAACAAAAAGCGGTGTAAAATTAAAGTAATTGTTTACAGCTTGTTGCGATTACTTTAACATAAATTCCTCCAACACTTTCTTACAAATTCCCTAACAAATACAATTGCTTGATTCAGTTTTCGTTCAGTTTCGCGGCGTTAGCATACCCCTACTTTAGCAATGTAGTTAAAGTACAAAAACAATGTACATAGGGATGTTTCATTATGAAAAAGTTAGCAATTATTATTTCAGGTCTTTTATTATCAAGTGCTGCACACGCTGCAGATAGCTATCAATCAATCAGTAACTTAAGCTACGCAGAGATTGATAACAACGATACGATCAGCGTGGACTCAACTTACTACTTCTCTCCTAAAAGCACTCTAGGTCCATACGACCAATTCGAATACATCAACAAGCAAAGCAACGTATTTGGTAGCTACGCTGATGACGATTTTGGCGATGTGACTGCTATTGGTGGTGAATACTTCGTTGAAGATTTTGTGGTTGGTGCGTCTTACCAAAATGCTGATTACAACTCTAACAACGAGTTATATACACTTTCTGCTGGTTATTTCTTTAACCCAGATTTACTTGCAAAAGTAAGATTTGTTGATCAAAAAGATGGTGATAACGTTACATTCTTTTCTTTAGCATACAACCACATGCTAAACGATACAGATTACGTAGGTATCACTGTTGAATCAGACGATGATTTTGATTCTCGTTCAGTAGCTGCTAAATACTTTGTTGATTTACAACAAGGTAACTACTTAACAGTAGAAGGTACATTTGTAAGCCTTGACGAAGCAGATGACCAATGGAGCGTAGAAACAAACTACTACTTCTCTAAAGCGACTTCTGTATTTGCATCTTACGATAAAGAAGACAACTACAGCTTTGGTGCTCAACACTTCATCAATAAAAACATTGGTTTAAAAGTGGGTTACGGCAACAACGCAGATGACTCAGATTACGATGCTTACTTTGCTAACATGCGTTTTCAGTTTTAATTTAGCGTTTAATCGCATAAATTAAAACCAGTTAAGTAGTAAAAAGCCCACATTTTGTGGGCTTTTTGCTGTGTGTAATAAATATGTAACTCTACTAATAGCTATATTTTAATTGTAACGGAATCGGCTCAGCATTTCGTGGCCCCCTCTGACACCCCATTGTATTTAAATTAAGATCGGTCATAATTAAATCAATGTTTTTATAACTGTAAAGGAATGTGTTTATGTCAGTATTTTTTATATTACTGGTTGTGGTGATCGTGGTATTTGCGATTAAAGATATCCGCCTTAACTTAATTACCCGACCTACTTTTAAAATGTTTAAAAAAGTATTACCGCCATTATCGCAAACAGAGCGAGAAGCCATGGAAGCGGGCGATGTTTGGTGGGATGGCGAGCTATTTAGTGGTGATCCTGATTGGCAAAAATTACACAACTATCCGCGTCCACAGTTAAGTGAAAAAGAAACTGCATTTATAGATAATCAAGTTGAAACTTTATTAGCTATGCTTGATGACTATAAAATAGTACAAAAAGATAAAGACTTACCTAAAGAGGTTTGGGACTTTTTAAAAACCGAAGGGTTTATTGCAATGATCATCCCAGAAAAATTTGGGGGCCTTGAATTCTCTGCTATTGCTAATTCCACCATAGTGTCAAAAATTGCGACTAAAAGCTTAACCGCCGCCGTGACGGTCATGGTACCAAACAGCTTAGGACCAGGTGAGTTATTACTACACTACGGAACAACTGAGCAACAAAATCGCTGGTTACCTAGTCTTGCAAAAGGCGACGATGTGCCTTGTTTTGCACTAACTGGACCAGAGGCCGGTTCAGATGCCGGCAGTATTCCAGATTCAGGCGTAGTATGCAAAGGTGAACATGACGGTGAAGAAGTTTTAGGGCTGCGTTTAAATTGGTCAAAACGTTACATTACCCTTGCGCCTGTGGCGACAGTACTTGGCCTTGCATTCAAAATGTACGATCCAGATGGGTTGTTAGGCGATGAAAAAGAGCTTGGCATTACGTGTGCACTCATTCCAACCGATCACCCAGGTGTTAAAACAGGAGAGCGTCATTACCCCCTAAATATGGCGTTTATGAATGGCACAACGTACGGTAAAGATGTATTTATTCCGCTTGATTGGATTATAGGTGGTCAGCAAGGTGCTGGGCGCGGTTGGCGCATGTTGGTTGAGTGTTTAAGTGCAGGGCGTGGTATTTCGTTACCGGCATTAAGTACTGCAACAGGGCATTTAGCGGCTAAAATGACTTCGGCTTACTCTGTTGTTCGCCAACAATTTGGTGTGTCAATTGGTCAATTTGAAGGGGTTCAAGAAGGGTTAGCACGTATTGGTGGTTTAACTTACGCGCTGGAATCGTGCAGGTTAATGACAGCTGGCGCTATTGATTTAAAACTAAGCCCATCGGTAGTGACTGCTATTGCAAAATACCATATGACCGAAATGGGTCGAACGGTTATGAATGATGCAATGGACATTCATGCAGGTAAAGGGATTCAGGTTGGGCCTAATAACTATTTAGCACATGGCTATATGGGTATTCCAGTTTCGATTACGGTTGAGGGTGCTAATATTCTTACCCGTAATTTAATGATATTTGGCCAAGGTGCTACTCGTTGCCATCCGTTTGTATTAAAAGAAATGGAAGCGGCAGCAATGGAAGATGATGACGCCGCACTAGAGCAATTTGATGGCCTACTAATGAACCACATTGTATTTGCCATCAGCAATGCAAGTATGGCTTTAATACATGGCTTAACTCGCAGCCATTTTGCCAAAGCACCTGTATGCGGAGAAACCGCAGCTTACTATAAACAATTAGGGAGAATGAGCCGAGGACTTGCGTTTACAACAGATGTTGCAATGTTGATGTTAGGTGGTGAACTTAAACGCAAAGAAATGATATCGGCACGTTTAGGCGATGTATTAAGTCATTTGTATATTGCTTCTACCGTGTTAAAACGTTTTGAAGATGAAGGGCGTCAGCAAGCTGATTTGCCTTTCGTTAAGTATGCAATAGAGGCATCATTGTATGAGATAGGCCAAGCATTTGATGGTTTCTTTAAAAACTTCTCTAACCCGGTGGTTAACTTTGCTCTTAAACGCATTGTGTTTCCGTTAGGCAATCATTATCACAAACCAAGTGATACCACTTCACAACGTATTTGTGAGCATATGACGCAACCAGGCGTGTTTAGAAATAGACTTACACATTTGTGTTACGTCGATGAGAATGCAGGCACAGGGGTGATGGAAAATGCTTTTTTAGCGATGCACGACATGCAAAATCAATTTAAACAGTTAAAACAGTGGCAACGAAAAGGTAAGGTACCTGCAACTTTTAATATTGAACAAGCTATTGAGTATGCTCTTGGGCATGAGTTACTTACTAAATTAGATGCTGAAGCTATGCATCATGCTAATAAATTACGAATGCAGGCTATTGCGGTAGATAATTTTAAACCTGAAGATTTCTAACATTGTACTCAAGCACTAAAAAAGCCTTAAACTTATAATTTAAGGCTTTTTAGTGTATTTATATATTTATGAGATTAAACGCTGATCAGCGCCCGTAAGGATCGGCGATGATTTTATCTACGTACCATTTACCTTTTATTTTTAGCATTTCGATACTGCGAAAGTCATCAATTTTTTTTCCATTAAAATAACCAGTAAATACAATATTTATTTTAGCCTGATTGCCGTATTGTTCTCGAAGGCTTGAATTTGACATATCAATTTCAATCACTACTTCATCGTACTGTAAATTAATAAGACTACGGGCAAATTGTTTTGCTGTGCCGTATGACTTCATTATACGAGCTAGTTTAGGTGTTGCAAAATTACTGGCTTTTTGCAAATTATGCTGATTATAAAGTGCATCAAAATACACCGTGGCGGTATCGCCTGGACGATCGTTGTCGATGTACTGTTCTTTAGGTTTAGTATTTTCATTACAGCCGACGATCAAAATACTAAAAATGAGCACAAAAGAAGTTAAAATTGTTTTCATATTTGGTCAGGTTGATTACTCATACATAAAGTGTGTGATGGAATGGAGAAGATGTAAAGAGGATAGCACCGAATAGTTGCCAACTTATTAAAAAAGCAATAAAAAAGGATGTTAAAAAACATCCTTTTTTAATAATGTCGTTCGATTACTGAACAAGCTCTTGCTCAGAAAACTCTTCATCAAACATTGGGCTTGATAAGTAGCGTTCTGTAGCGCTTGGTAAAATAACCACAATATTTTTATCTGCGTTTTCAGGACGTTCAGCAATTCGTTTTGCTGCAACCACAGCTGCACCCGAAGAAATACCGACTAAGATCCCTTCTTTTTTCATTAGCTCATGACACATTGCGATACATTCTTCATTAGACACTTGCTCTACGCCATCAATAATTGATAAGTCTAAATTCCCAGGAATAAAGCCCGCGCCAATGCCTTGTATCTTATGTGGCCCTGGTTTTACTTCTTCACCAGCAAGTGTTTGGCTAATAACTGGCGAATGGCTTGGCTCTACAGCTATTGATTTTACATTTAAGCCTTGTTCTTTTTTAAGATAACGACTTACGCCTGTAATCGTACCGCCAGTACCAACACCTGCAACAAAGAAATCGATTTCGCCATCGAGTGCATTAAAGATTTCCGGACCCGTTGTTTCAAAGTGAATTTTTGGGTTTGCCGGGTTTTCGAACTGTTGTAGCAAAATAAACTTATCTGGGTCTGCTGACTGAATTTCTTTGGCTTTAGCAATAGCGCCATTCATACCCTTAGCGCCATCTGTGAGTACTAGATTAGCACCCAGTGCCTTTAATAGTTTACGACGTTCTAAGCTCATGGTGTTTGGCATTGTAAGCGTTAGTTTGTAGCCGCGAGAAGCAGCAACAAATGCCAATGCAATACCCGTATTACCTGATGTTGGCTCTATAAGCTCTTTATCTTTGGTAAGTTGACCTGATTTTTCAGCTTCCCAAATCATTGATGCACCAATACGGCATTTGATACTAAAGCTAGGATTGCGTGATTCAACTTTAGCGTATACATTCCCACCTGTAACACGGTTAAGTTTTACCAACGGTGTGTTACCGATGCTTAGTGAGTTATCTTCAAAAATAGTAGACATAATGTTCCTTTAGGTACAATCTGATCAACACGTTAACAGCTGCTCTATTAACTTTATAAGCCTACTTTACTGTGAGATAAAAAAAGTTAAAGTAAGCTTTGGCTATAACATATATTAATTACGCTTATAACGGATTGAACTAAAAACTCAATCTGTTAATTTTTTAGTTATTAAAAAGGCGAACTTGAGATCATTTGTTCGTTTTTAACTTTGTACTTTATCCTTTGTTTATGTAGTCGTTATTTAAACAAATCAACACAACACACTTATATTTTGTTGGTTAATTGTGCAAATGAACTGCGGTTGAACAGTTTATTGACACAAACTATTCAAAACATGGTAAAAACACATTATCTAAATTCAATAAAGTAATCACCATGAAGTTAATCTTAAAATTAATTGCCGGTATTGTGGCCGGTATTTTAGTCGGGCTCTACATTCCCTTAACTGGCGTTGAGCTTTTATACACAGTAAAAGAGCTTATCGGCCAGCTTATTAGTTTTACAATTCCACTGATTATTTTATTTTTTATTGCCTCAGGGATTGCCGGGCTTCCGAAAGGGTCAGGGCACCTACTGGGGAAAACGGTGGGTTTTGCATATGGCTCAACAATTATAGCTGGTACTTTAGCGTTTTTATTAGTGACAGCGGTTATTCCGTTTTTAAGCGGCGGGATTTCATTTGAAGCTGAAGCCGTGACCGAAGTAGGTAGCTTTATTGACTTAGAAATTCCACCGTTAATGGGTGTAATGACTGCTTTAGTCACAGCCTTTGTATTTGGTATTGGTATGAGCCAGCTTGGCTTAGACACATTAAAAACTGTGTCAGATCAGGGGCGCGATATTATTGATGGTTTACTTTCAAAAGTAATTATTCCGGCATTACCGTTTTACATTGCGGGTGTATTTGCTGAAATGACTGTAGCAGGCACCGTTGTTGATACATTACAAGCATTTGGTGTAGTACTTATTGCTGCATTAGTGATGCATTGGTTATGGTTGAGTGTTTTATACATTACCTCAGGCCTATTACTTAAGCGTAATCCTATTGAGCTAATTAAAAATATGTTACCTGCGTACTTTACTGCATTAGGAACCATGTCGAGTGCGGCAACCATTCCAGTATCTTTGCAATCAAGTAAAGCAAATAACGTTAAAGAGGATGTAGCTAACTTTACCGTGCCATTATGCGCCACTATTCATCTATCAGGTTCAACAATTACAATAGTTACCTGTGCTATGGCTGTGATGTTTTTATCGCCTAGCATGGAAGTACCTTCATTAATGGCTATGTTGCCATTCATTATGATGTTAGGTGTAGTGATGATTGCAGCGCCAGGTGCACCAGGTGGTGCAGTAATGTCGGCGTTAGGTTTATTAACTAGCATGCTTGGTTTCAACGAAGGTGCGGTGGCACTAATGATTGCACTTTACCTAGCGCAAGATAGCTTCGGCACTGCGTGTAATGTAACTGGCGATGGTATTATTGCTTTATGGGTAGACCGTTTTAGTGAAAAAGCGTCAGCATAAATCATTGGGGCGTATTTACCTGCTATAGGTAAATACGCTTTTAATCATATCGGTCATGAAGACCGATGGCGAAAGCATAATATTAGTTATGGTTTCGTCGTATCTATGCTAATGTTGAATATTAAATTTGTTAACTTGCATCTTATTAGGCTAGTGAGGGTGTTCCATTGATTAACGTACTTTTAGTTGATGACCATGAACTTGTGCGCACAGGGATCAGACGTATTCTTGATGATATACGTGGTTTTAAAGTAATAGGTGAAGCTAAAACAGGCGAAGAGGCTGTGCAGTTTTGTCGTCAGCATGCGCCAAATATAGTGTTAATGGATATGAACATGCCTGGTATGGGTGGGCTTGAGGCAACTAAAAAGATTTGCCGTTACTGCCCTGATGTAAAAATTATTGTGCTTACTGTTAATTGCGAAGACCCATTTCCAAGTAAGGTCATGCAAATTGGTGCTCATGGCTTTTTAACCAAAGGTGCTGGATCTGATGAAATGGTTCGCGCTATACGCTGTGTGCATGCAGGACAACGCTATATTGCTCCAGAAATAGCGCAACAGATTGCACTTGCGCAGGTAACCGGGCGTACCGATGAAAACCCATTTCAAAGCCTATCCGAGCGTGAACTACAAATTATGCTGATGATCACCAAAGGTGAAAAAGCACAGGATATTGCTGATCGCTTAAATTTAAGTTCTAAAACAGTAAACAGTTATCGCTATCGCATGTTTGAAAAGCTTAACGTAGGAGGCGATGTAGAGCTTACTCATTTAGCCATACGTTACAAAATGATTGATATAGATATCTCTTACTAGTCGGTATATATGTCTGAATTTGATCATGTCCAGTTTTTAAAAACATTATCGAGTGAGCCTGGCGTTTATCGCATGCTCGATAATGACAACCAAGTTATCTATGTCGGTAAAGCTAAAAGTTTAAAAAAGCGGGTAAGTAGTTACTTTCGTAGTAATATAACCGATAGTAAAACCCGTGTTTTAGTAAGTAATATTTGTAATATTGAAGTCACGCTTACTAATACAGAGACAGAAGCTTTACTGCTCGAAAACAACCTCATTAAAAAATATCAGCCACGTTATAATATTCTGTTACGTGATGATAAGTCGTACCCTTATATACTGCTCACTAATCATAAGCATCCTCGCTTAGCCTTTCATCGTGGTAGCAGAAAAGTAAAAGGTGAATATTTTGGTCCGTTTCCAAGCGCGGGGGCGGTTTCAGAAAGTTTGCGCTTAATGCAAAAAATATTTCCGGTACGTCAATGCGAAGATGCCTACTACCGTGCCCGTAGTCGACCTTGCTTACAGTATCAATTAAAACGTTGTTCTGCGCCGTGTGTTAATAAAGTCTCTGAAGATGAATACGCGCAGCAAGTTGATTATGTCCGCAAGTTTTTAACTGGTAAATCTCATGAAGTAATAGCCGATCTCATTGCTAAAATGGAAAAAGCCAGTGAGCAGCTTAATTTTGAACTTGCAGCTAAAGTTCGCGACCAAATTATGTTGCTGCGTAAAATGCAGGAGCAGCAATCTATCTCTGGCAATTTTGCGGAAATGGATGTGGTCGGCTTTGCCCATTTAAACGGTTTAAATGGGATTCATCTATTAATGATTCGCGATCATAAAGTGCTGGGTAGTAAAACTTATTTTCCAAAGGTGCCTAAAGACTCACAAGAGCAAGAAATTTTAACCTCTTTCTTAGGCCAGTATTATTTAGCTCCAGGTGCGACAGGGCGCATTGCTAAAGAAATCATTTTACCATTTGAAATAGAAGAAAGTGATGCACTAGGTGAAGCCTTGACCCAAATTAGTGAACGTAAAGTATCGCTTAAAGTGGTTACCCGTGGTGAGCGAGCACAGTACTTACAGTTAGCGAATAAAAATGCATTAAATAGCATTACGGTTAAGCAAAGCACTCAAGACTCGATAAACAAGCGTTATGCGCAATTAAAGGCTACTTTGCGTCTTGATGATATTAATCGCATGGAATGTTTTGATATCAGTCACACCATGGGTGAAAACACAGTGGCCAGTTGTGTTGTATTTGATTCTCAAGGCCCTAACAATAAAGAGTATCGTCGTTATAACGTGACCGGTATTACCGGTGGTGATGATTACGCCGCTATGGAATTTGCACTAAACAAACGTTACAACAAGTTGGTTGATGAGGAGAAAATTCCCGATGTTATTTTTATCGATGGTGGTAAAGGTCAATTAGGTAGAGCAGAGCAATATTTCGAAAACTGGCCGCATTCAAAAATGCCGCTATTAGTCGGTGTTGCAAAAGGCACTAGCCGTAAGCCGGGTCTTGAAACCTTGCTTATAGATGGCGGGCGTAAAACAATTCCTATGGATTCTGATGCACCAGCGCTTCATTTGATCCAGCATATACGCGATGAATCCCATCGTTTTGCAATTGCAGGGCACCGTAATAAGCGGCAAAAACAACGCACTCAGTCATTATTAGAGGAAATAGATGGCGTAGGTTCAAAGCGTCGACAAACATTATTAAAATATTTAGGGGGCATGCAAGGTGTAAAAGCTGCTAATATAGAACAGCTAAAGAAAGTTCCTGGGATCAGTCCTGACATGGCTGAGAAGATATTTAACCATTTGCATGACAAGGGCTAGCCCTATGTGCGAATATAGAAAAAAAGACATATCCAAGTAGTTATGTGGAATATTCCAAACACACTCACAACGTTTAGACTCTTTCTTATCCCCATTTTTTTGGTGATATTTTATATGCCTTATTCATGGGCGTTCTTTGTTGCTGCCTTTATTTTTTGGCTGGCTTCGATCACAGATATACTTGATGGCTATTTAGCCCGTAAACTTGAGCAATCAACGCCTTTTGGTGCATTTTTAGACCCGGTTGCTGATAAAGTAATGGTGTGTGCTGCCTTGGTTGCATTATCTGAGCATTACCAATCTTTGTATATGACTATTCCCGCGCTTATTATTATTAGCCGTGAAATTGTTATATCGGCGCTACGCGAATGGATGGCTGAACAGGGGAAACGCGGTAACGTAGCTGTATCCGATATGGGTAAGTTAAAAACTGCAGCTCAAATGTTAGCCATTATCGGTTTAATTTGGCAGTACGATAGCTGGATGATGTATTTAAGTTATGGCTTGCTTTATATAGCCACATTTTTAACGCTTAGTTCTATGGTGCAATATTTAGTTGCAGCATGGGGAGAATTGACCAAAAATTGATTGTAAACGTCTAATAACGCACCATTTTAGATAAAAAATAATCAAACAGTTCAAAAGTAGCATTTTTTGTGTTGACGCGTTTAATAATCTCTGTAGAATGCGTCCGTGTTGAGAGGGCATAGCCCCCTAGATAAACATAAAGCGGCACTAGCTCAGTTGGTAGAGCGCGACCTTGCCAAGGTCGAGGTCACGAGTTCGAGCCTCGTGTGCCGCTCCAGTTTATCTTAAAGCTAACCTAGTATTGAGGCGGAATGGCAGAGTGGCCATGCACCGGATTGCAAATCCGTTTACCCCGGTTCGACTCCGGGTTCCGCCTCCAATCAACACTCCACACGCTTTAATTAGCAAACTCGATGCCCGAGT
>NZ_PNDJ01000084.1:0-25058 GCF_005887255.1 Pseudoalteromonas sp. S1609
AACAGACCCTAGTTATTTGAACCCAGATACAACTAATGTCTAATATTTAATAGTGCACTGCTGAGTAATCCTTGATGAAAAGCCTAAGGCAAGTAATATAAATTGGAGACTAATATGTCACAAAGTATCTATCCAGTTCCTGCACATATAAAAAGCGCAGCGCTCGTCGATAATGAAAAATATAATACGATGTATAAACAGTCTATTGAAGACCCTGAAGGGTTTTGGGCTGAGCACGGTAAGCGTCTTGACTGGTTTACTCCATATTCAAAAGTAAAAAACACTTCATTTGATAAAGGCCATATCAGTATTAAATGGTATGAAGATGGCTACCTTAATGCCTCTTATAACTGTATTGATCGTCATTTAAAAACAAAAGCAGATAAAGTAGCGTTAATTTGGGAAGGTGATGATCCTTCTCAAAGCGAAAATATTACCTATCAACAGCTACATGATGAAGTGGCAAAATTTGCTAATGGTTTAAAAAAATTAGGTGTTAAAAAAGGTGACCGTGTAGCCATTTACATGCCAATGAGCCCACAAGCGATATACGCAATGCAAGCTTGTGCCCGCATAGGTGCTATTCATTCAGTTATATTTGGTGGCTTTTCACCGTCTGCTATTGCGGATCGTATTAATGATTCGGGTGCTAAAGTGGTGATCACGTCAGATGAAGGCCGACGTGCAGGTAACTGTGTGCCGCTAAAAGCTAATGTAGATGAAGCCGTATTACAAGATTCTGTCACCACTGTTGAGCATGTAGTGGTGCATAAACTAACTTCAGGCGATGTTGATTGGCACGACCATGATATTTGGTGGCATGACTTAGTTGCAGATCAAACGCCAGAGTGCGAAGCTGAACACATGAATGCTGAAGACCCGCTGTTTATTTTATATACCTCAGGTTCTACAGGTCAGCCTAAAGGTGTGGTACACACCACTGGTGGCTATTTAGTGTATTCATCTATGACTCACGAATACATTTTTGATTTAAAAGACGATGATATTTTTTGGTGTAGTGCTGATGTAGGCTGGATCACAGGTCACAGTTATATTGCATACGGGCCGCTCGTTAATGGGTGTACGCAAGTGGTATTTGAAGGCGTACCGACTTACCCAACAGCTGGTCGTATGGGTGAAGTGGTTGATAAACATAACGTAACGATTTTATACACAGCACCTACTGCCATTCGCGCATTGATGGCTAAAGGCGAAGAGCCGATTGCCAGCTCACATCGTGACAGCTTACGTATTTTAGGTTCTGTGGGTGAGCCAATCAACCCAGAAGCGTGGACTTGGTATTATGAAAAAATTGGTAAGTCGAATTGTCCTATTGTAGATACATGGTGGCAAACCGAAACTGGTGGCATCATGATTGCGCCATTACCAGGTGCAACCGATATGAAACCAGGCTCTGCAACCCGTCCATTCTTTGGCATTGCACCGGCGTTATTTGATGCTGAAGGCAACACATTAGAAGGTGCGGTTGACGGTAACCTTGTCATTTTAGATAGCTGGCCTTCGCAAGCGCGAACCGTGTATGGCGACCACGAGCGCTTTGAACAAACCTACTTTAGCGCTTACCCTGGTGTGTACTTTACCGGTGACGGTTGTCGTCGCGATGAAGACGGTGATTACTGGATCACAGGACGCGTTGATGATGTACTCAATGTATCAGGACATCGTTTAGGTACTGCTGAAATTGAGAGTGCTTTAGTTGCTCATGAAGCTGTAGCTGAAGCGGCTGTAGTAGGTTACCCACACGATATTAAAGGCCAAGGTATTTACGTTTACATAACTCCTAACGAGGGTGTAACGGTGAGTGATGAGCTAACTAAAGATATCCGTAATTGGGTTCGTAAAGAGCTAAGCCCAATAGCATCACCGGATATGATTCAGTGGTCGCCAGGTCTACCAAAAACACGTTCTGGTAAAATTATGCGTCGTATTTTACGTAAAATCGCGGCAAATGAACATCAACAGCTGGGCGATACTTCAACGCTTGCGGATCCGTCTGTGGTTGATGAGTTAGTAGAAAATCGATTAAATCGTTAATTTCGCGTTAAAAGCTTGATTAGAAGTTGATTCTAAACGTAGTATATCGGCTGTTGTCTATTGGATAGCGGCCGGATTTTTGGGAGTGAACAATGAGTCAGTTTTTAATAGCGGACGATCATCCGTTATTTCGTGAAGCACTAAAAGGCGCTTTGAGTGCAAAGTTTGCGGGTTTAGAAGTTTTCGAATCAGCAGATTTTGACAGCACACTGCAGGTGTTAAGCGAACAAGAAGACCTTGATATATTACTACTAGATTTACACATGCCAGGTAACGGTGACTTATACGGCTTGATCCGTATACGTGAAGATTACCCAAGCTTACCTATTGCGGTGGTTTCGGGTAGTGAAGATGTAAATATTGTTTCGAAAGTTATGGGTTATGGCGCTATGGGGTTTATTCCTAAATCATCTTCATCTGATGATATTGCCAACGCAATTAACCAAATACTCGAAGGCGATACTTGGCTGCCAACTGAACTAAAAAGTAAAGTGGCTGAAATCGAAGGCGCAGATAGAGAAATTGCGGCACAAGTGGCATCACTTACTCCACAGCAATATCGCGTATTACAATACTTGCACGAAGGTTTACTGAATAAACAAATAGCCTACGAACTCCACATTTCAGAAGCCACAGTCAAAGCACACATTACTGCCATATTTAGAAAACTCGGTGTTTATAACCGTACCCAAGCTGTTTTAATTGCTGCAAAACTACAACTAGAACCGATAGAGCAAGCCCAAGCAGACTAAATTAGAGGCGAGAGCCTCTTTTTTGCAATCCAATCACAACAAACCCCTCAGTTATTACCATGACATAACAAGTCATTCATCTTTATTACATGACCTGCTCAGAAAATAATGCTAGGTTACGGGCATTTTGTAATTAAGAGAGCATGGTATGTCAGACTCAATAGACTCACCACACACATCCCAAGATGAAAATCAGGTCGCAAAGGGCGGCTGGTTTAATCGATTTTTAGCCACGGTAGAATTTTTAGGGAACATGCTTCCCCATCCAATTACCTTATTCGCGATGTTTTGTATTGCCATTATTTTATTTAGTGGCGTTGCCGATTGGTTTGGACTAAGTGCTATCGATCCTCGCCCTGAGGGTTCTGCCGGGCGCGATCCCGATGGTGTAATTGAAGTGGTTAGCCTACTCAGTGCTGAGGGCTTACAGCGTATTGTAACGGGCTTAGTTACTAACTTTACCAGCTTTGCCCCATTAGGCACGGTATTAGTGGCGTTATTAGGTGTAAGTGTTGCCGAACATTCAGGACTATTGTCAGCAGCAATGCGTGGCATGGTTATGGGCGCATCTAAACGCTTAGTAACTTTTATGGTGGTATTCGCTGCTATTTTATCGAACACAGCATCTGAACTGGGTTATGTAGTATTGATCCCCCTAGCGGCAATGATATTTCATAGCTTAGGTCGTCATCCGCTTGCAGGTCTTGCTGCCGCGTTTGCTGGTGTATCGGGCGGCTATAGCGCTAACTTATTACTTGGTACTATCGATCCGTTACTAGCAGGTATTACGACGCCTGCAGCACAAATGATTGACCCAACTTACCAAGTAGGCGCTGAAGCAAACTGGTATTTTATGATGATTTCAGTGTTGCTAATTGCTGTTTTGGGTACGCTTGTTACTGAGAAAATTGTTGAGCCACGTTTAGGTAAATATAACCCAGATGAAGCCAGCGAAGATTTAGCTCAAAATAATATTGCCGGTTTAACTGACAAAGAAAAATCAGGTTTAAAATGGGCTGGAGTTTCATTACTTGTTGTTTCGTTGTTACTCGCTTGGACTATTGTTCCAGCAGACGGTATTTTACGTAACCCTGAAACAGGTCTAGTTGCTCACTCTCCGTTTTTAAAAGGGATTGTTGTTTTTATTTTTGTCACCTTTGGTATTCCGGGTTTTGTGTATGGTCGTGTGGTTGGCACCATGAAAAATGATAAAGACGTGATCAATGCCATGAGCAAAAGTATGAGCTCTATGGGCATGTACATTGTATTGGTGTTTTTTGCTGCACAGTTTGTGGCATTTTTTAAATGGACTAACTTAGGCACAATTTTAGCGATTAATGGTGCCGCATTACTACAGGCACTTAGCTTAACTGGGCCGGAAGTATTTGTACTGTTTATTTTAATGTGTGCTTTAGTTAACTTAACTTTAGGCTCATCGTCAGCGCAGTGGGCAGTAACAGCGCCTATCTTTGTTCCTATGCTAATGCTTATAGGTTATGCACCCGAGACAATTCAAGCGGCTTATCGTATTGGTGATTCAGTAACTAACTTAATTACCCCGATGATGAGTTACTTTGGTTTAATTCTCGCGGTTGCCACTAAATACAAAAAAGACATGGGAATAGGTACTTTGGTAGCCACTATGTTGCCATACAGCTTAATTTTCTTTGTTGGCTGGGTGGTACTGTTTTATTTATGGGTATTTGTTTTAGGTATGCCAGTAGGTCCTGGGGCACCAACTTATTACACACCCTAATTAAGTAAGTTTTAATATTTACTTATAAAAATGCCAGCTTAGTCGCTGGCATTTTTAATTTTGATATAAAACTAATTATGAAAATACGACGGTTTTATTGCCATTAATAAACAGCTTATGTTCTGATGCCAGTTGCAGTGCTTTACAAAACACCGTTTTCTCTACATCTTTACCCATTTTAGCCATCATCTCAGCTGTATTCGCATGGGTCACACTCGACACGTCTTGTAAAATAATAGGGCCTTCGTCTAGCTCATTATTAACAAAGTGAGCTGTGGCACCAATAATTTTTACACCACGTTCAAACGCCTGATGATACGGCTTTGCACCAATAAAAGCAGGTAAAAATGAGTGATGAATATTAATGATTTTACCCTCAAAACGACCCACAAATTCAGGGCTCAAAATACGCATGTATTTAGCTAGGCCAATAATGTCAGGGTTATAGCTGGCAATTAAGTCACCGACTTTTTCGTCATGCTGACTGCGCGTAAGTCCTTCATGAGAAACCACATGAAAAGGAACATCAAACCCTTTCACTAGAGGCTCTAGAGTAGGGTAGTTGGCGATAACGGCGAGTATCTCAATGTTTAAGGCTTGTTCAAATTGCTTAAGTAACATGCCGCCCAAACAATGAGCTTCTTTTGTGGCTAATAGTACCACTTTGGTTTTTTCTTCACCGTGCAGTGCCACTTTTGCGCCAGCTGGTAATACGCCGCGCAGTTGTGACAAAAACTCAGCATGTGGTTCGCCAGTAAGCTCTGTGCGCATAAAAAAGCGCTGTGCATCTTTATCAACAAATTCATTATTACGAATAATATTTAAATTATGCTCATTACACAGTCCGGTAATTTTGGCGATTAAGCCTATATCGTCTGCGCATTGGGTGGTTAGTATATAACTCATTTTCCTCATTCTTACCCAGTGGTTAGTTGTTTCATTATTTGCGTTTTAACTCAGAAAGCAAGACCTTTGTTTGATACCCAATGTTTAATTTATATTAAAGCTAAAATAGCGTTATTCAGGTTAATTTAGCTTTAAGTAAATTTAATAAAATGTGTACTAGTAGGGTTTGTAATAATGAGATAAATCAGTTATTTATTACTAGCTGTATACCATTGTCTAATTATAAAGTGGCTTTTAATGTGTTTTACTAACATACGAGTATATTAAATTGCGAAATAACGCCATTTGTGCTTAATTTGTATACAATTGTGGCGTTGTTGTCAGTAATATAAACAATGGAAACGTAGTTGTTAAGCTAATGAAAAGTAAAAGCTTAATGGCTAATAATGTTAATTGGAGAAATAATGGGTAATTTAAGCTTAAAAAACAAATTGCTACTGTTGGCTGTTTCACCATTGATTGTATTACTAATCAGTTTTATGGCAGGTTCTTATTATTTAGAGATGCAAAATCAACAGCAAAACTTTAATGAGTTTAAAACTAAATTAATTGCTGATAAACAAACTTTGCTAAGAACAGAAATAGAAATCGGCTCTAAAGTAGTGCAATACCAATTAGCACAAGGAAATGAGCAAGACGCTAAAGATGCGTTGAGAGATTTAACCTTTGGTGAAGATGGTTACTACTTTATCTATGATACCAACGGTATTAGTGTTTTTCATGCCTTATTGGGTGATGCAATAGAAGGTCAAAATAAAATAGGCATGACCGACCCAAACGGTAAAAAAATAGTGGTTGGCTTACTTGAGCAAGCGCAAAAAGGCGGTGGCTCGTTCACCTATCATTTTCAAAAGCCCAACACCACCGGCTTAGTCGAAAAAATTGGTTATGCAGCCATGATCCCAGGTACTAATTGGATGATAGGTACTGGCACATATATGGATGATATTGAAGCCGAACTGGTAAAGTATCAAGCAACCATGGAGCGCCATTTAAGCGAAAAAATGACCACTTTGGTTTTAATATCACTTCTGCTTCTTGGTTTAGCTGCAGCAGGTGCGTTGTACGCTTCTAACAATATGCTAAAACCAATTAAACGTATGGTGCAAAGCTTAGATGATATTGCCAAAGGGGAGGGAGATTTAACCCGACGCTTAGAAATAGATACCCATGATGAAATTGGTCAGTTAGGTGAATCTTTCAATGTATTTGTGAGCAAGCTACACAGCATTATTGCCGGTGTGGTTGATGTAACAAGTGACGTTAAAACAGCCTCTTCAGATATTAATACACAAACATTACTCATAGAAGACAAACTATTAAAGCATAACCATGAAACCGATTTAGTGGCAACGGCGATTACTGAAATGTCGGCAACATCCCATGAAGTTGCGCAAAATACCACACAAGTTGCAGTGTCAACGCAGGCAGCAACAAAAGAAGTGGCCAACGCGCAAGATTGTGTGGATGTTTCACTGAGCGAAGTATCAAGTTTAATGGGCGAAATTAATCAAGCTGCAGAGCAGGTTAATTCGTTAAGTGAGCAATCTAAAAAAATTAACAGCGTATTGAGTGTAATTGGTGGTATTGCTGAACAAACAAACTTATTAGCATTAAATGCGGCAATTGAAGCGGCACGCGCAGGTGAGCAAGGTCGTGGTTTTGCGGTGGTAGCTGATGAAGTTAGAAGCTTAGCAAGCAGAACCCAAGACAGCACATTAGAAATTAACGAAATGCTAAGCGAGTTACATAATTTAGTGACGGCAGCAGTTGATGCTATGCATGCGAGTCAACAAAGCTGTAATCGTTCAGTTGAGTCTTCGCGCGCTATATCAGAAAGCTTAGGTGCGGTAACCACGTCTGTGACCACCATTAATGATATGAGTACGCAAATTGCTACAGCAGCAACAGAGCAAAGCAGTGTAACAGAAGAAATTAACCGCAATGTGTATGCGATTCAAGAAATAGTTAATGAGTTAACACAGTCGAGTAAAACGACTTCGTCAGTAAGTAAGCACCTAGCTGGGCGAGGTGAAAACTTGGGTGACTTAGTAGGACAATTTAAAATATAGCGCGATTTAAAATACTAACTACACTAAGCCGTAACATTATTTATTACGGCTTTTTTATTGGTTAGCGTTGAGTGGGTGATAGCAGCTATAAATATCTAACGACACAGAGATTTTTTAATATTTTTGGTCGTGTCTAATGTACACTATTAGCTATTCTTATTAATAAGTGCTTACTTATTACAGTAAATTTATAGTGAAAGACTATTTTAGGGTTTTAAAATGATAGAGTATCCGGTTGATCAGTTACCACAACTCATAAACGACTTATTGCAGTGTGATACCACAGAGCGTAAAAATAAATTACTGATAGATGCTCAACAAACCTTATCAACCGAACACTTATCTTTATTATTTGAAGCTATTCCTAAAGAGCAGCGCCTTGAAATTTGGCATTTATTAGATGAAGACACGCAACACGAAATTTTCGTTAACTTAAGTGAAGATAGCTGTTTATGGTTACTGCAAACCCTAGATGACAGTGACGGTTTTAAATTATTAGACGAAGTTAACGTTGAAGAGCTGCTTGAATTAGAGGAAGTGATCCCGCAGCGCTTTACTGATTATGCAAAAAAGCAGCTTGATGAAGCGCAAACTAAACAATACGAACTGGCGCAACAATATACGCCTGAGCAACTAGGTCACTGGATTGGTTTTGACTTTTTAAAGGTGTCAGACAAGCTCACTGCGGGTGGCGCTAAAAAGCTGCTACATAAAGGGTTACCGCAGTACAGCGAAGTGATTTATTTAGTGAGCCGCAAAGGCAGCTTAATTGGTGAAGTGGCAGTTAACGACCTAATAAAAGCGCATGATAATCAAAGCTTAGTCACCTTAACTAATCATGACTTTACCTCATTGCACGCAGACCACGATTTATATGAAGCCGCCGAGGTGGTTATTCACAGCGAGCAAATGGCCATGCCCGTGGTTAATGCCGAAAACAAACTAATAGGGCGTTTAACCATTGCATCAGCTTACGAGTTACGTCAAGAAATTGCTGACGAAGCCACAGCAAAAGCGGGTGGTTTACGTGAAGACGAAGACCTATTTGCTAGTGTTCGCAAAAGTGCTAAAAACCGTGGTATTTGGTTAGGTATCAACTTAGCAACCGCATTTTTAGCCTCATGGTTTATAGGCTTATTTGGCGCCACTATAGAACAAGTGGTGGCACTTGCGGTATTAATGCCTGTTGTGGCATCAATGGGCGGAATAGCCGGTAGTCAAACCTTAACAGTTATAGTGCGCGGTCTTGCGCTTGGTCAGGTTACCGACTCAAACCGTAACGCTCTACTTAAAAAAGAGCTGCGTGTAGGGGCGGTAAATGGCTTGGTATGGGCTTTAGTGATTGGTTTGCTAACGTATCTATGGTTTAACGATATTATGCTTAGTATAACCATTACCGTGGCAATACTGCTTAATTTAGTGGCTGCGTCGTTGGCGGGCGTAGTGATCCCGTCTATTTTAGATAAAATGAAAATTGACCCTGCATTATCAGGCTCAGTTATTTTAACCACAGTGACTGATATTGTCGGCTTTGTGACCTTTTTAGGGTTAGGTAGTTTGTTATTACTCTAATTTTTAAGCTAAACGCCACCTCCATGAAGTGGCGTTTAATATAGATATAGCGTCATGAAAAGGCCTTTAATTTAAGCTTTAAACAATCGTACTTATTTTGTTTCTACCTTCTGTTTTTGCTCGATATAAAGCCGTGTCTGCGGCATACAATAGCGCCTCGTAGGTGCGGTACTGGTTATTATTTTCACAGGCAATTCCTTGGCTTACCGTAATTTTAACCTCTGGCGGCAATCCTATGTCGGTAAAGCTCATTTGTGCAATTTGTTGTTGTATATGGTTGGCCACAACCGTGGCGGTTTTTATATCGCAACGGGGTAAAATAATCGCAAACTCTTCACCGCCATACCTAGCAGCTAAACACTCTCTAGATGGAATGCACTGCAATAGCATTTTTGCTATTTTCTGTAAGCATTTATCGCCTTTAATATGCCCATAGGTATCGTTGAATTTTTTAAAGTGGTCAACATCAATTAATATACTGGTTAAAGGTTGTTGGCTTTGAATACTCTCTTGCCAGTACTTTTTTAACGACTCATCTAAAGCTAAGCGGTTAGCAAGCCCAGTTAAATGATCGGTTGAGGCCTGTATTTTTAAACGGTTATACATGGCTTTATGAGTACTAAGATCGTGAAGTATACACACGTACAACTTTTGCGCCGATGCGAGACTTTTTGGCATGCTTGATATTGATAAGTCAGCTTCAATCACATCGCCATTGGCTTTGTTTATAGCAACTTCATTTGGGCCAATGCTAAGAGGGGTGTCCTTAATACCAATCCAATTTAATAAGGTCTGTTTATATTTATCAAGGTCTGCACCGTGTAAAAACGACAGTAAATTTTCGCCTATCAGCGACTGCTGAGAGTAACCTAATAGCTGTGCTGCCTTTGGATTTGCAAACTCAAAACCTCCATGTTCATTCAGTACAAAAATACCTTCGGCGGTGCCATTAAATAATTCAATTAATGCATCAAATTGAGTATGCGAAAAAGGGGATAATAAAGCGCTATCGAAGGGCAATGCTTTATCGTTATTAGTTGCGGCAGTCTCTTTATTGTTAATTTGTTTCGACACGTTTTAGCCTTAGCATGGTACAGACGTTTTTGATGTCTACAAATTTACTTAAAAAAGTGCAATTAAACCTTTCGGTAACCTTCTTATTTTAACTATTTGATATTTAATGATAAAAATTATTCTTGCACAGGTTTTAAGTAACCTGTGCAAGGTGGAAATCAATGATTAAACGTTGTTAATTAAAGTTCTTTTTCATTTTTAACTTGAGGATCGGCGCTTAAGCCTAGCTCACGCAAGTCAAAGCTTGCTTGTTTTATTGTCGGTTCTTGCGTTAATTGTTGCACTAGCTGCTGAATATTATTAGTGGCTGTGGTTACAACAACAATATCGCCTACGCGGTGTTTTAGCTGTAAGTTATAACGGCTTGCCAGTTGGGTAAAGTTGGCTTGCGTTGTTAATTGCAGTAACACTTCGCCGGTCAGCTGTAGGCCATTACCGCTTTGGCTATCAGTTATGCTATCCCCAAGCTGTAAGCTATTTGCGTTATTGGTTTGGCTCGTTAAGCTGGCTATAATTGCAGCGCCTGGCTTTACAGCTGTGTTTTTAGTTTGTGCTTGCGCTAATGAAAGAGTACTTACAATAAAAGTGAGTACTAACATAACAATCGTTGTTTTCATAAAAATTCCTTTATTAGTGGCCGTAAAAACGCAAAGACCAAGATAGCAGCGTGCCATCTACATTATTATTCGTGTCGTTTATGCTGAGTAAGCCTGCCTGCTCATTGTAAAGTAGGGTTTGGCTAGTGCCATTGTCGGTATCAATTAAGCGAATTTGCCATTGCCCTGACGCCGATTCACCATAAAAATGCTGGCTCAACAATAGGGCATTTTGTACGGGGGTACCGGTGGCATTTATTAACCCTGTGCGCGGGCTTAATAGCACACTGCGAGTTCCAGATGGTGAAATAAGCTCAATGGCTAGGTCACGCATACGAGTATGATCAATCGATAGCTTTAACTGTACAGCTTCAATGGTTAGATTATCAGTGATGGCTAGCGTATCTTGCACACCATTTACGTTAGCATCGGGTATTGTTAGCTCTGTGTTAGCGGTATGCCAATCAGATACCTGTAATGTGGGTAATAACGCAGTAGTTTGTTGAGCCATTGCAACAGCAGCGTCAACATCAATTGCGCCTAAGCCATAAAAGGGATGAACGTTGTATCCTGCCGCATTTTGTTGCCAACCAGGAATGGCGTTGTAGCTGACTGCATCACCATTTGCATCTGTAAAATTAATATCAACACCGGCATTGCTGCCATCGAGTTTACGTGCTGTTGTGGCGAGAATATGCTTAATGGTTCTGGCATCAAGTTGCGGGTTAGCCGACATAACAAGCGCTATTGCACCCGATGTATTGGCAGCTGCTGCAGAAGTGCCATACATGGCAGCGGTGGCATCGCAGTGGCTATCTAACCCGGTGTTTTGCAGGGGGATGTCTATTGTGCTGTTAATGGTATTAAAACCGGCAGCGCAGCCACTCATATCTGTGGTAACAATACCTGCTTGGCTTTGAGCGTTTTCACCACCGGGTGCGGTTAAAAATACATTAGCGCCAACAGAAGAGTACGATGCTAATTTACCGTTTGCGTTGTAGGCCGACACCAGCATATTCCAAAAACTAGCGTTATCGGTACTTAAATTAGCGTTATGAAATGGCAAGCCCGCGTTATTAAATGGTTGTTGCTGCTCATACGGAAATACTTGAAATGGCGTATCGCCAAAAAAAGTAGTGTATTGATAAAACGCGTTACCCGCTGACTTTACAAATAATGCACCTAAGCCGTTGTTACTGTTTAAGCTTACTTGCTGCATTACGCGCTCTTTTAATTGCAGGCTAAGAGTATGCTCTTCTGCATCAACGTTTTTAAATAATGCCGGCTTACTGCTGTAGCTTTGATTGTAAACGCGAGAGTTTGCAGAGCCCGTTAATGGCATACCATGCGATTGTAGCCAGCTACTCATTGTTTGCGCATCAAGATAATTAAACCCAACAAGGTCTGCATTAGGTGCAACACCACGACCGCCAATATTATTATTTTCTTGTGCGGCGATAATGCCAGCCACTGCTGTACCATGACCTGTGTTATCGGTTGGGGTAGCAGTGCCGGTTAACAAATTAAGTGAGCCTGTAATGGCATTATTAACTAAATCAGGGTGACTTAGTTCTATGCCGCTGTCTATTACGGTAACGGTAACGCCATCCCCTTTAATACCTTGCATATCGGTATTGAGTAAATTTAAATCTTCGCCCGTAACCGTGTTTGTAGTAAGGCCATTGTGGCCGCTGTTATTTAAATGCCATTGGTAAGGTGTAAGAGGGTCGCTATTGGTTAAGTGATCCGCAGCGAGGCTGCTAAATGCACCAAGTAGGCAGCAACTTAGCAGGGTTTTTTTAATATACATAAATAATACAATCCTTATTTTTATGTTTTTGATATATAAATCAAATTGTTATTAGATTGTTTCGTATATTAAATTATTAAGCAATTGAAAGTTGAGGTTTTTATTATAGATTAGCAATAAAGGATGGTTATTAATAATGCTGCTTGGTATGTGTTAGCGTTAAAGTGTTTGGCTTATAAAAATTGCACAGGAATAAATCAGTCCTGTGCAATTTAAAAATTAATAATTAAGTGTTGTTAATTAATTCTCTTTTTTATTGATGATTTGAGGATCGGCACTTTCATAGGCTTTACCATTGCACTCAACATTAAATACTAAACAGGCGGTGCCTGGATTTTCACCGGTATCGATAATGGTAATTGTGCGGCCGTTATCGCTTACTTTAAAGCTGAAGTCTTGGGCGCAAGATGTTTCTTTATCGACATCAGTAATAGTAGCGTCGGTGAATAAAAAGCCTTCAGCAACTGTGGCTTCATCTAAACTATAAACGCCCGCGGTTTCGGTTCTTACAACTCCGCCGCCTGTCACTTCTTTGCCATTTATAGAGTATGTAAAGTTAGCTTCGCCGTCATTGTCTAGTACAATATTTACAGTAAAGTGAATTTGCTCTTGAGTATTATTCATATTATTTCCTTTGTATTCATGGTTATAGTTGAAAGTTGTTAATGCCCAGCTTAACTAGACGTGTTTTTATTTTGGGGATTTCGTTTGCGCGATTTAAGCAAGTATAAGCTTGGACTAACGGGTATCTGATTTTAATACTTTGGTTTCTTTTTTTTGTTGCAGAAATGGTTTTAATTGCATCTAAGCAAAAAAGACTTCGCTGTTCATTATTTTTCGTTAATTTCGCTTTAATTAAATTTATTCTTGTGGTTACTAAGTTATCTTCAATCCTAATTTGTTTAGCTATTTGCTGCTTATAGTCTTTGTTACTCTCAAGTGCAGTTAATAAGGTTTGGGCTTTGTGGAGCATATGCCTATCTATAAAATATTGAATCAAACTAATTTGTGTATTAATGGAGCTTATGTTATTAAAACTTTGTAATTTTAAGAAGCTAATAGTTTTTTCTACTCTTAAGTCAAGATTTTTGTCATCTGACAACATTAACAAGTATGCTAAAGAGCGAAAATACAGATGTTGAAACTCATTGCTTTTTGAATCTTGATCTAGAGCCTTTCTTATCATTCTATTTGCAAAGAGGGCTTTTTCATAGGCTATTCGTTTATCGGTTAAATAGCTAAGTAAGTAACTTTGCTGCATGTGTATATTTGCTGACATATAAAAAAGGCTTGCATCGTTTGGGTAGTTAGCAGTCATATCTTTTACCACTGTTAATGCATTTTCTAACATATCGATTGTAGTATTAAAGCCACCTAACTTCTCTTCTGTTTTTGCCAGCCAACTGATGGTATCGGCTTTATCGCGCAGTAAGTTTTTGTTATTAGGTTTGAGCTCAAGGGCTTTCTTTTTAAGGGCGAGTGATTTTGTAAAGCGCTGTTTTGCAGCGCTGTAGTCAGATTTCTCTATGTATAAAGATCCCAGTGAATTATGTGAATACGATAGCTCCATAATCGAGTTAAAATCATTCGGAGCTAATGAATACATGGTTTCGCTATAATTATGATATTTTTTTAAGAGCGGTTCAGCAGCGGCGTAATCACTTTTATCATAATGAAGCTGACCGAGCCAAAAGGCATTGGCCCCCGCAAGGGTTAATAACTCAAGATTGTTGGGGCTATCTTTTAATAGTGACTCAAGGCGTATGCGGGCGTTTTCAAAGGCGGTGAAGGCCTCAATGGTTTTCCCGCGGGAATAAGCCACTTCCCCCATGGCTTCTAGGGTTTGTGCATACTGAAAGCGACTTTTAAACTCGCCTTGTTGACTGCTAAAGTTAAATAGCGAGCTTGGTTCCTCGACTTGATTGGTAAAATACTCAAGTGCTTTATTACTAATGCCATCAAGTAAGTCCATACGCTTTACGCTGCGTAATTTGTCGGCAAAATCACCTACCATAAACCCTAGTAAGCTTTCGGCCTCTTGGCGTTTTTGCTGTGCAAGTTGCTGCGCTTGAAAGCTGGTAACACTCATAAATAAGGCAACACAGGTAAGTAAACAAAGCAGAGCAACCGTGCCGCGTTTTATGGTTGTTTTTGCTTTACTGTGTTTTAGAGAGCTGGTTATAAGCGCGCGTTCGTCACCGTCTAGTTCGAATATGTTGTCGTTTAATAAGGTAACGGCCTCTTGCAATGGTTTACCCGGCGCTAACAGATAGGCGTTACTTTTGTGCTCATTAAGCCATTGTTGCGTGTGGTGGTGTAAGCGGCTTTTTATAGCAAGGGCATCTTTATGGTCATTAATCCACTGTTTGGCACGTGGCCATTGGCGTAATAATGCCTCGTGGGCAAGGCTAAAGTAGGCTTCTTGGTTTTGTAAATGCGATACAAATAAGCGGCTATCGACCATAGCTTGAACCAGTTCTTTTTGGCTGGTGTTGGTTAATGCTTGCAAGCGGGCTGCGCGGCTCGTAATGGTTTTACCATCTGGGTTTAGCGTTACTAATTGCGATAACACGCTTTTTAGTTGCTGTTGTTGCGCTTGAGAAAGCCCTATAAATACTTCTTCGGCTTTTTTACCAATGGCACCCTCAATACCGCCGAGTTTTTCATACACACTGTGCAATAACTCATTATTATCACTGCGCTGTAAATACAGCTCTTGCAGTGTGTATTGCAGCATGGGCAGTGCATCTGGATTATTGGCGGTATCGGCGCAGAGTATTTCATCCAGCGGGGTTTTAGTGTGTGGGTCTTGCGAAAACGTTAAATTAGCGGTTAACGCTGGCAAGCGAATAATTTGTTGTAGTTCATGGCGATTTGGCGGGGTTAAATCGTAATGCGCGCCATGAGCCTTGCCCACCATAAGACTTGGTTGCTCAACCACTAAAGGGTAAAAATCGTTACGACAGGCACTAAATACAATCACCGCTTTAGAGGTCGCTAAACGCTCAATAACAGATAAAAAATGACTTCGGGTGTCGTTACTAAATAGCGGTGAGGAGAGAAGCACTTCTAAGCGGTCTATAAACAAAAACAATTGCGGCGTTTTTGCTGCTGTTTGGGTATATGCAATTGTATTTTTTAAGCCGCTAATAACATTGTCTATGTCATGTTCTAGCTGCTGCGCCAGCGTTTGTGCGCTTAACCCTGTAAATACTGGAATGTCGTTAATATCCCAATCGAGCATGGCTGAGGCGAGATCTAAATACAGCCTATTTTGAGCTACATCTGCAAAGTCGAGTTGGGTGTACGACATTACTCTAATGCCGTTATAGCCTCGCTCGTCGAGTAGCTTTGGCAATATACCCGCATTAACTAATGATGATTTACCCGAGCCACTAGGGCCAAGGATTAAACAAAATGCGCGCTGCAATGTTACTTGGTTTGATACGCTCTCTAATAACCTGCTGATGGCGTGATTACGACCAAAAAATAAGTGGGTATCGGTTGGGTTATATGCACTCAAACCTAAAAAAGGAGAGCCGCCTTGCCATGTGTTAACTTGGCTGGGGAGGTCATCAGCTAATGGAAACTCAACCGTTGCAATAACCCTATAACCACGTTTACGTATGGTTTCTATGTATTGCGGCGCGCTTGCTTTATCACCCAGAGCTTTTCGAAGTTGAGTGATAGTTTTATGCAGAGGGTTATCGCCGGTTTCTGTGTTTGCCCAGCAGTGAGTTAATAACGCGTCGCTACTCACAATCTCTGCTTGGTTTTGACACAAGTACAGCAACACATCCATGGCTTTTGGTTCTAGCTGTTTTTGTTCTTCAGCGCGTTGAATGGTGTTACTGGCAGGGGTGATTTGCCATTCACCTAAATAAAAGGGCGGTTGATGCATAATTGGCTCATTTTTATAGTTATAAGTGCATTTAGCTTTTTGCTTTAGTTATATTCGTAGTGCTAGTTATTTTTATTAAGTGTAACAATGCGCTGTGGAAACGGAATTTCTATATTGGCATTGTTAATTGCTTTATACACGCTGGCGTTAATAGCGAGCTTAGTTTCAATAATTTTAGTGGTAGGAACCCAGTATCGATAGCTAATAGTAACGCCGCTATCAGCAAAGCGTTCTATGCCAACTTGTGCATTGGGTTGTTTAGCAACCAGTTCGTGATTAGCTAATGCGTTTTCAATTAGGTTAATCGCGGTATCACTACAGGCGCTGTAGGCTATGTCTATTTCACCTTTTACTAAGGAGTAGCTAAATGAGTTATGTAGGATTTCGCCAACGATATGCTTATTGGGAATCGTTATTTCTACTTTTTCTTCATTAATTAATACGGTGTGACCCAGCTCAATGAGTTTTACTTGGCCGCTAACGCCTTTTATTTCTATGGTATCGCCTACCACAAATGGCCGCGTGGCAATAATTGCAAGCCCAGCGCCATAATTAGAAAGCATGCCTTGTAAGGCTAAGCCAGCACCTAAAGAAGCGGCACCTATTGCAGCAACAAACGGGGTAACACTAATGCCAATTTTACCAAGCGCAATTATGATCACCATAATGATCAGTAATACTTTAACGACATTACTAACAAAGTTAGTTAAGGTGATATCGACGTTATGTCGCGTCATCAAATTGGCAACACCTGCAGCGAGCTTTTTCGCTACCCATAGGCCAACCAGTAGAATAAAAATAGCGCCGACAATTTGCATACTGTAGGTAACTAAATATTCAGTAAGTAGGGCGTAGTACTTTTCAAATTGCTGAATTTCAGAACTGATCATGTCGACTCTATTTTAGCGATAGTGTTTTATCTGCTTATCATAACAAAGTGTTAACCAAAATTGGATACATTATTGGCACAATTACAGCAGTTAATAACGCACTCAATGCCATGGCTACTGATGAAAACGCCCCTATTTTTGGATGCTCGGCAATTGCAGCCGCGGTGCCTATAGCATGGCACGCGGTACCGATTGCGATTCCTTGTGCCTCAAAGTTAAATATTTTAATTAGTTTTAATAATAAAATGCCAAATAAAGCGCCGAGTAAACCAATAAAAATTACCATGGCAGCGGCCAGCGAGCTGATCCCGCCAAGTGAATCGGTGACAAGTAATGCAATAGGTGTAGTAACGCTAAGTGCCGCAACTGAGGCGCTCAGTTGCGAGGGGACAGCAAATAAAACGCTTAATACAAAAGCTACCAGTGTGGCGTTAATAATACCAATACTGCAGGCAACTAAAATAAGTAAAAAGTTTTTACGTACGTGCATAAATTGTTGATATAGCGGCAAGGCCAAAGCGACTATGGCCGGCTCCAATAACCACGTTAACAACCGACTATGCGATGCAAATTGTGAATAGGGTAATTTAAGGTTAACGAGTAGTAAGGCAATAATGCCGATGCTTAAAAAAACGGGGTTGGTTAATGACTTTAAAATACTCTGATTGATTTTAAGATTAACAGCCCTTAGTGCAATAAAAAGGATAATAATAAATGGAATAGTTAGCCAGCCAAGGCTAAAAATGGCGCTACTGAAATCAGTCATTATTAGTTTTACCTTTAAAGTAACTTACTAGGCTTGCCACTAAAATTAAACTACTCAAGGGGACTAATAAAATAACGGCGGTTAAGAAAGGCCAATGGGTTTTTATAAGTGCTAAGTGTTCAATAAAACCAACGCCTGCAGGAATAAAGAAAATAGGCATGACATTTAAAATAGGAGTGGCACACGGGGTAAGATGCTGCTCTTTAACAATACCTGATAAAAGCAGTACCAGTAAAATAACCATTGCTAACAGTGGCGCAGGAAAACTGGCATCAATAAAGTGCATAATAAGTTTGCTCGCTGCCAAGCAAAGCAAAATGATAGCGCTACTTAAAAAGTATTTCATGGCGACGACTCAATAAAATAGAGGATTATCACTTTAACAAATAACGCTGTTTTGTGCATTGTGCCTTAGTATTACCAGCGTTTGGCGTTTGCAAACTCAATATCAGTTTTACCTTTTGCTTTAGCAATGGCTTTTTTAGTATTAGGGTTGATTAATAAGCGAATTTGACTCCATGTTTCTTTGGCGAGTATTTTTCGAGCAGAGGCTTTATAGCTTTGTTGAGTTATACGTTTTATTGCTGCTAATGTGTCAGGTGAACGCGCTTGTAATGTATCAAGCATTTCTTTAGTTGCTTTATCGGTATCGTCGGTTGTTTTTGTTACTAAACCGAGTTCAAAAGCATGTTGAGCACTAATGGGGTCAGCATGACTTGCTAGCCAAAGTGCTTGGTCGCGTTTAACTAAGCCTGTAAGCATAACATTAGCGCCCATGTCGGGGCATAATCCCCAGCGCGCTTCCATAATGGCGAGCTTGGCATCGTGATGAACAATTCGGTAATCAGCTCCAAGCGCTATTTGCAGGCCACCACCAAGACAGTTTCCGTTAATTTTAGCAATTACAGGCACACTCAATGACTGCCAGCCCAGTACGACTTTTTGCGCTAGGTTTTGATTACCAGGAAGCCATTTGAATAGGAGCTTTATGATATTGAATGGCGAGGCCATAACCGCGTTAATATCGAGCCCAGCACAAAAGTGTTCGCCCTCACCGGTTAATACAACTGCACGAATACTGGCGTCTTTTTTTATATTTTTAATCACTTTGTTAAGCTCAACAAACATAGCAAAACTTAAGGCATTTTGTTTTTCTACGCGATGTAATGTGACGGTAGCGATACCCTGTTTTTTTTCTAATTTTATCATTGTTCACTCCTCTGACCTGTTGTTTGAGCTTATGTTTTTATTGATGTTAAGTAAAGTGGGTGAAGGTGAATAAAAACGAACTGAATTTTTTAATACACGTGGGGCTAGCTATCTTTGATGGCTATTTAATCTTCCAAGGTCAACAGACCCGTGTGCTAACCAATTTAATAATATCTATAAGTATTAGGAATAAATAAAAAAGTCAGTAATTAACGTGTTTTTTTTATCAAAACCCTAGCAACTTTTGATATTATGATTACCACTTAAAAGCTCAGAGGTTAACCATTCATGTCAGGTCCACGTTTATTTACGGTAGAAGAAGCAACTCATCAAGCTTATGATATTTTTTTAGAACTGGCTCCCAATAATTTAAGCGACAAAGATGTTGAAGAATTTAACCTACACCGTGAAGAACTAGGCTTTATTGAAGAAGATGAGCCCGATGAACAGTGGCAAGACTTTGTTGCCCTAGAAATTGAACCTGAGCATTTTATTCAAGTATTAGTGGGCCTTGAGTTTGATAACGAAGACGTACTATTTGCGAAAATTCTAATTAGCCGTGATAAAGACGCGCCTTTTTGTCATATTTTGTGGAAAGAAAGTGAATAACCATCTCTTTGCTTTTTTGTTATTGCCATTTGCAAGAGAACGTATTTTGCGATGCTTCTTTGTATTACTGCTTTTATTATTTAGCTGCTTTAGCTGGGCAGTTGATCCTTTTGAAGATTTTCATCAATATGGGGAACTCTCAGATGAAGAAATTCATGAGTTACACAAAGGCGAAGTGTTGTACGGCGATACCGAATTTGGTTTTATTTTAAGTAAAGGTAACACTAATTCCACCAGTTTTAAGCTTAAAGGGAATCTTTATCAAGATTTTGAAAACTGGCGAAATCAATTCAAAATAGACTCCTTGTACAAACGTGATGAAAACGAAGAAACGGGCGAGTCGGATGTGACTGCTAATCGGGTTTTTGTTTCTGCACAAGGTAACTATAAAGTAGGGGTTAAAAACTCGTCGTTCTTTATTTACGGGGATTATGAGGAAGATCAATTTAGCGGTCTTGATTTTAAAAGTACGATAGCAACCGGTTATGGTGCACGTGTTTATCAAGGGGTTAAAAATAAAGTAGATATAGACATTGGCCCAGGTTTATATCGCTCAGTTGCTGATGATGAGTCAACAGCACTTGACGACGATAAAGACAAAATGGGTTATTTACTTCGTATTGCAATGCAGTGGGAGAGGTTAGTATCTAAGCGTACCCGATTTAATCAAGATATCAGTATAGAACAGTCTTTGTCTGGGCTTAACTCTCGGTTAAAGTCAGAAACGGCATTAATTAGCCAAGTGGTTGGCGCGGTATCGCTTAAGTTTGCTTATATGTATCGTTATAATTCTAAGCCTGAAGAAGATAAACTTAAATACGATTCAGAGCTCAGTGCAACCTTAGTGTACAGTTTTTAATTTTTTAACTTTTTAATAGAGAGTGTTATGTATCAGCATAAGCAGTATGCGGTATTTATATTTGTAGTATTAGCGTGGATCAGCGGTTTTGTTGCGCTTGCATGGAACTTAATTGGTGCCGATGCCCCGTTAATCGTATTTGCTGGTATTTTAGTGCTGGTGGGCTTTTTGTTCCACGGTTTAACCATTAAAGTTGATGAAACCCATATTAGCTGGACATTTGGCCCTGGTGTTGCTGGCCAAAAGTTAGCATTAGAAGACATAGTTGATGTAAAAGCAGTACAAAATTCATACCGCCATGGTATTGGTATTCGCATTACACACGATGGGTGGATTTATTCGGTATCAGGCTTTAGTGCGGTGCAATTAACGCTTAAAGATGGCACTCAGTATCGCTTAGGCACGAATGATCAAGCTGGATTAGTTGCTGCGCTTGAAGATAAAATAATCCCTGTTGAAATGCCAGCAGCAGAGCCTCAAGCCAAATTACGAACACAAAATAATATGCTATAAAAAAAGCGCCTAAGGCGCTTTTTTTATAAACTTATAGCAATTTTACTCAGCGGGTTTTAGTGCTCGTGACCACAACCGCCTTCGCCATGTACGTGGCCATGCTCAAGCTCTTCGGCTGTTGCATCGCGTACTTCTAAAATTTCTACATCAAAGTTAAGTGTAATACCGGCAAGTGGGTTATTACCATCAACAATCACTTCTTCGTCTTGAATGTCGATGATCATTACTGATTGGTCGCCGTCATCGGTGGTTGCACGAAATTGCATGCCCACTTCAATTTCCATACCTTCAAACATTGATTTTGGTACGGCTTGCATTAAGTGATCATGACGCTCACCGTAACCTTCTTCAGGCTCCACTTTTACGCTTAGTGTATCGCCAGCTTGCTTGCCTTGCAGCGCGTTTTCAAGCCCTGAGATCAGGTAGCCTGTACCAACGATAAAAATTAATGGCTCACCGCCAAATGAGTTATCAATGGTATTGCCGTCATTATCTAAAACAGAGTAATGCATTTTTACCACTTTATTTGCTGCAACGATCATAGTCATTCCTATTATTCATCTTCAAGAGAGTAAGGTAGAGGCAGAATGTTTAGCTCTACCGAAGGGGTGTGTTTTGCACGAAGAGTCTGATCGATATCAGTATCGTTTGGCAACACGACCAAACCAGTTAAAGTCTGTGTTTGTTCATTATAGCTTTGCGCAATAAGTTTACCTGCGCGGCGCCAGTTTTCACCTAATTGGGTTTCAATATCAGGCTCATCAAGTTGTCCTTCGCTTTGCCCAGAGACGATATACATGGCACGTTTGTTTTTGCCCAGATACTTCATACGTGCAACGGTTTCTTGGCCTGTGTAGCAACCCTTTTTAAAACTAATGCCGTTAATGGCTTGCAGGTTAACCATTTGCGGTACGTATTCATCAATCGCATCAACACTTAATTGCGGTTCACCAGCAAGTATAGATGCTTGCTGCCATAGGGCATCGTCATCGAGGGTCGACACATCGTCAGGTAGGCAAAATTGGCTATTAACCATCAGTAAAATGCGGTTTGATCCAAGCTTAAGAGCTTTACCGTGAGCGAAGTCACAAGCCGTGGCGTTATCGCTAAAGTGAATGTCGAGTTGTGTGAGTAAGCCTGTTAGGTCATCACCAAGTAAACCAATTAATCGCTCTGAGGCTTTATTAATTTCAACTTTTGCAAATACAGCATATTTTTTTAATTCAGCAAGAGAGCGTTCTACTTCTGCACTTGAGCCTGTTAAAAAGTAACTTTGTTGATAAGAAAATAGCTTAAATACACCCCATAACTTACCTTTTGCACTACAGTGACCTGCCCACAAAAAGTTATCGTTGTTAAGTTTATTTAGATCTTGAGTGATTTGTCCGTGTAGGTACGATAATTTATCTGCGCCTGAGAGGCTAATAACCTGATGTGATAAAGGACATGCATAAACCTGAGACATAAACACCTTCTTTGCAATAACAAATGAGGCCACATAATAACGTAGTTAAAGCGTATGGTACAGCGACTAACAGACGATGTTTTTATAACTTAGTGCTGTTAAATTAACGCGTATTTGGTAAACTCGAGTTAATTAAATATGAGGTTTAAAATGGTTGAAATACATAGTAAAGCACGTATCCGTTGGGCTTGTCGCCGTGGCATGTTAGAGCTAGATGTTTTGTTTATGCCGTTTGTTGAAGAAGCTTATGATTCGTTAGATGCTAAACAGCAAGCGATTTTTCAGCGTCTATTAACGCAAGAAGACCCAGATTTATTCGCTTGGTTTATGGGCCATGAAGAATGTAAAGACGCAGAGCTAAACAGCATGGTTCAGCTAATTTTAGACCGAGTTCGTGTATAGATTTACCGTTACAGATAATAAAACAGACCACAAACCGATTGTGGTCTTTTTTTGTGTGCTGACTTTAGTGTTGTGCCTATTTATGAACTCGGTGGTGGCAACTCTTTTTTGTATTGCACTTAATACACTTGCTGACATTATTGTTTGGCGAAAAATCGTGGCTGCTCAACCACAGCAAGGCATTATACTCTTAGAGCCGAATCAATTTCGTTTTGAAGGATCAGGCAGGCAAATTCAAGGGGCAATTAGTAAACAAAGCCGGTTACTTGGTCAGAGTGTGTGGCTGTATATTAATGGCTTTAGTAAAAACTATTGGCTGATTATCTCAGCCAATAGTGTTGATAAGCAAAGCTATGCGCGCTTAAAACGGGCAACGCTTGATGCGGCTAACCGCGCAGCGGAGCTAAAACAGTAGGCGTTGGGTTCTCATTTTGCTCTGGATAATCAATAGTAAAGTGTAGTCCACGACTTTCTTTACGTTCCATTGCGCTTCTAATTATAAGCTCGGCAACTTGCACCAAATTACGTAACTCAAGTAAGTTATTGCTTACTCTAAAGTTTGCGTAATAATCGTGTATTTCCTGTTGTAGCAGTTCAACACGATGCAGCGCACGTTCAAGGCGTTTAGTTGAGCGTACAATCCCAACATAATCCCACATAAATAATCGTAGTTCGTGCCAGTTATGGGTGATCACGATTTCTTCATCTGAGTTAGATACACGGCTTTCATCCCAACTAGGTAAATCAGCCAGCGCGGGTGCAGTCTCTATTTTACTCAAAATGTCTTTTGCTGCTGCATGGGCAAATACAATGCACTCTAATAATGAGTTACTTGCCATGCGGTTAGCACCATGTAAGCCGGTATAAGCTACTTCACCCACAGCGTATAAATTTGCTAAATCTGTTTTGCCGTTAAAGTCGGTCATTACGCCACCACAGGTGTAATGTGCCGCAGGAACAACCGGAATTGCTTCTTTGGTTATATCAAGCCCTACGCTCAAGCATTTAGCGTAAATAGTAGGGAAGTGTTCAATAATAAAATCTTTGTCTTTATGGCTAATATCTAAATATACGCAATTTGCGCCAAGGCGTTTCATTTCAAAGTCGATAGCGCGCGCTACAATATCGCGAGGAGCGAGTTCTTCTCGTTCATCAAACTCTTTCATAAAGCGAGTGCCATCAGGACGTTTTAAATAGGCCCCTTCACCACGCATTGCTTCGGTAATTAAAAAGTTTTGTAATTCCGGGTGGTAAAGACTGGTTGGATGAAATTGATTAAATTCCATATTAGCAACGCGACACCCTGCACGCCATGCCATTGCTATGCCATCACCGCTAGAAACATCAGGGTTAGAGGTGTAAAGGTACACTTTACTTGCGCCACCCGTTGCTAGGGCAACAAATTTTGCGCCAATGGTTTCTACTTTTTTGGCCTTTTTATTCCACACATGCATACCGTGAACATGTGACCCCGTTTTACCGATATTTTTATCTGTAATTAAATCAATCGCATTGTAATGCTCTAACAAGGTGATATTGCTGTGCGCTTGAACTTGGCTAATCAGCGTTGTTTGCACTGCTTTGCCAGTGGCATCGGCGGCATGCAAAATGCGTCGATGGCTATGACCCCCTTCGCGGGTTAAATGAAAGCGCTCTTTACCTTTACTATCAAATTCCATATCAAAAGGCACGCCTTGGTCAATCAACCATTGTAGGCAGTCATGTGCATTACTGGCAGTGTAATGAACAGCTTCTCTGTCACACAAACCGCCACCTGCATCTAAGGTATCTTCAACGTGAGACTCTATACTGTCATTTTTTTTATCAAAAACAGCGGCAATTCCGCCTTGG